>JASGCQ010000053.1 GCA_030054025.1 Phycisphaerales bacterium
CAATAATACAAAATATTTTCGAAACTATCACTAATTTATGCTCTTATTAATAGTTAGTGCAATTTATAGCGCAAACTATTCCTAGGAATCAACAAAATTTTTCATTGATTCCAAAATAAGTCGAGCTCTCACAGATGCACTTTCATATTCCAAGTGTCCAGAGATCCATTCCATATGATGTTGGTTATCTAATATATTTTTGCATTCCTCTTTCAGATAAATAATCAGTTCAGGTGAAGAATTAGTCATTTGTTCCCAAATCTTTTTATTATGGTCTAATACAAAAATAATATCTTCAAAGTCCTGGCTTGTCCTGCCATCATTTTTGCCTCTACCCTTGAACGCTTCTAATTTACTTGCAATAAAGTATGGAGCTGTGAATATGTTGACCTTGGTATATTCATCGATTGTGTAGGAAATGATGTTTTCAAATCCTTCTTTGTACCATTGGTTGCTGAAACCAAGAACATTTTCATTCGTTGGCATAACATCTACTGTTAGTCCTTGATATTGAAATCTGCAGGTCACTTTAGATTCTATATCAAGTTCAAAACCAAGTTCAAAGAGCTTATCCTGAATTTTTATATAGTCTCCATATGTTCCAATTTCAATTAGAACATCAATGTCGTCTGTTGGTCTTACATCTGCTTTTTCAGGATTGTCTGCGTACAATGATACTGTTGCTCCTCCTACGAAAGCTACTGAATCCCCTAGCGAACCTAAAGCATTATAAACGCCTTTTATTCGTACAAGATTAGTATGATGACTCATTATTGATTAATTTTTCAAGTTCAACAATGGCCATACTTTTTTCTCTTACACGTCCTAAACGAATCATATCAAGCAATGCTAGCATTAGATAGAGCTTAGTGTCTTTTTTTGCTGCCTTTACAGCCTCTTTATAAAGTGGTTGTACAGTAAAGCCCTTTTCGTCGCTTTCGGCATCTGGCCAAACATACAATTGATCACTTATAAATTTGTTTTGTAAAAGCGGGTGACTGTGGGCTGTTGGCATTCCTCTTGAAATTCCTCCTGCCCTTTCAGGAAAGACATATTGAATGCCATAGATCAGAAATTCAAGTAATGCTTGTTTGCGAACAAACCTTTTCTCAGTATCAATTAATCCCGAAACAGCACTTCTTTTTAACGAATTTGAAACTTCAGCAGTGCTAATAAATAAATCTTCCGACAAGGTTTTATTATACCAATTGTCAGAATTATAAGATAGTATTTTTAGAAGTATGACAATATCCTGAGGACGCATGATGTTTTTTAAATACAAATATAGTAAAATTTACGATTCACGATTTGTAAACTGTAAATTATTAAATATCCGCTGATGGAAAAACTAAAGGATTAGTGCAAGCTGAAAAGAAAAAGGAGCTACGAATGAACGCAACTCCTTGTTTTTCACCGTGCCCAGAACAGGAATCGAACCTGCACATCCTTGCGAATACAAGATTTTGAGTCTAGCGCGTCTACCAATTCCGCCATCTGGGCAATCTACTTAGAGCTGTTATTTTGGTAGTCTAAGCCCACCGATTTTCATCAGCGGGAGGCAAATGTAGTAAGTCTTTCTCTAATTCGCAACAAGTATTTTTTTCGGAAATAAAAATCCTTAATCTGCAACAAGACTGCCGTTTTGTCTTCGGCTTGCTCAAAGGCAAGAGCCAAGGGCTGCATGGCTTGGTTCCAAGCTGTCATTTGCGCCTGTATGGCTTCTTCGGCTTGCTGTTTCAGGCTCTCGTTTTCGGGGGCATCTTCGTAGTCGCTTACCGCTTCGTTGAGGTTCATCATCTCCATCAAAAAATCGGAGGGCAGATTGTATTTTTCTTCGTCCTGCAGCAATCCCTTTAGGCGCAAAAGGTAAGGCATTGTTTTATCCTCGTCGCAAAGGGTTTGGTAAGCATCATTGATAGTAGCTGCCATGTGCAAGGCTGCTGCCTGAGCGCTTTCGTCGCCTTGGGCTATGCGGTCGGGATGGTATTGCTTACTCAGTTTATAAAATTGTTGTTTCACCAATGCCGCGTCGGGCTTGAGGCTGATGGGTATTTGGTAGAGTTCGAAATAGTTGTCCATTAGTACAATTTTTGTAAGCTGTCATCTTCTTTAATCCAAAGGATACCGGGCTTTTTATGGGCTTCGATACTGCCTATACTCGCTTGCATTTGCAAAGCACAAGCACCATTGTAGGTAGCCCATCGCAAGAGTGTTTCCCAATCTATCTGGGGATAATACTGCTGAATGCTGCGCATCTCGGCAAGGATACTGAGCTGATGATTGGAGGCAAGGCTATCCGTACCGAGGCAAATGCGGGCATCGGAGGCTTGCAGCAAGGGTATATTGGGCAAGGTATTTTCGATATAGAGATTGGCATTGGGGCAAAGACACCAAAATAGCTGCGGAAATTGGGCTTGGGCATAGTCTATATCGGCTTGCGTGCTGAAAGTATTGTGCACCAATATAAGGGGTGCGTCTGCCGAAAGCCATTCGCCATAAGTGGGCAATGAATTTTTCCCCGATGCAGTAAAGCTGCTGTAGTCTATGCCTATGCCGTTTAAAAATGGAAGAAAGGCTCCTGTTTTGCTTTGGTAGAGTTCGTTTTCGGCAGCAGATTCTTGGTTGTGTATGCTGATGCTCTTGCCCGATTGGTGGGCGGCTATCTGTTGGAATAGGGCTTGCGAAACGGAATAAGGTGCATGAGGCGCGATACTCTGTTGCAGTATTTTTTTGTCGTTTTTTTGGAGGGCAAATGCCGCCCTTGTTTGCTGTGCATAGTCAAAGCTATGAGCAGCTCGCTCGGGTACAAATCCGATGGCTTCTACAAAAGTATGCCAATGCATGTTTCCGCTTTGGCGCAGTGCCAGTGTATCGGTAGTATTGGCAATATCGCCAAGGGCTATTATGCCATTGCGCTCCAGCTCTTGCAAAGCGGCTTGACGGGCTGTGGCTTTTTGTTCTTCGCTATAGTCATTTCTGCGCTGCATCACTTGCTGCAAAAATTGGGTCAGACCTGTATGCTCGGGTACTGCATCTTTAAGATGGCTGAGCTCTGTATGGCAATGCACATTGACAAAACCCGGGCAAAGGATACCCGGATAATGCTGTATGTTTTCTTGCGCCAAATGCGGATGCACTGCCATGATGAGTCCCGATTCATCTACCTCGATGACGGTGTTTTGGGGCAACCATTTTTTGCCATCGTGTATTTTATCGGCACTTAAGAACATGGCATCTCGGGGGGGGGGCAACTAAATCTTAAAATGTTTCAAGAGTATTACTTCTCTTTCGGTAAGCAAACGCCATTTGCCTCGGGGCAGATTTTTCTTGGTAAGTCCGGCATACATCACTCGGTCCAGCTTTTCTACTTGGTAGCCCAAATGCTCGAATATGCGGCGTACGATGCGGTTTTTGCCACTGTGTATCTCGATACCGAGTTCGTTTTTTTCTTCGAGCATGGCCAAAGAGTCCACAGGGGCAAGACCATCTTCGAGGGTGACGCCCGCCAATATTTTTTCAAAATCGGCTTTGGTGATATGCTTATCCAATGTTACTTGGTATATCTTTTTGACATTGTATTTGGGATGCGATAATTTTTGTGCCAGTTCGCCATCGTTGGTGAGGATAATGAGTCCGGTGGTATTTCTATCCAAGCGACCAATGGGATAGAGGCGTTCTATCTCGGAGCTGGCTACCAAATCCATAATGGTTTTGCGTCCTTTCTCGTCTTCGGTGGTGGTGATAAAACCTTTGGGCTTGTTGAGCAAGAGGTAAGCGAGATTTTTTTGGGGTACAATTTTTTTGCCCGCTACGGTCACCGCATCACCTTCATTTATTTTGAGTCCAGGTTCTTCTACCAATACGCCGTTTACTTTTACTTTGCCTTGTTTGATGTATTCTACGGCATCTCTTCGGCTACAAATACCACAATGGGCAATGTATTTGTTGAGAGGCATTTTTTCGGGAGCTTTTTCGGGTACTTGCAAATCTTCTTCAAAATCACCTTCTTCGTCAAAAGACTGTTTGTGCGGCTTGAGGTGTGCGCCAATTTTTACATTCTGTACTTGATTGTCGCGGGAGATGACGGTTTGGTTATCGCTATTGCGCTGAGGTTTGCGCTCTTCGTCTGCTTCTTTAGAGTCGAAATTTGACTTTCTGTTATTGTTGTCTTTTTTGAAATGGCCGCCTTCGTTTTTGCTAAAGGGTTTTTTGTTTCGGTCAAAAGGTCTCTCTGCTTTATCTTCAAATTTCCTACGAGGTGCATCGCCCTCTTTTCTATCGAATGATTTTCGAGGCGCATCACTGCGTTCTTTTCTTTCGAATGGTTTACCTTCTTTATCGTCGAATCTACGGCGTGGTGCATCGCCCTCTTTTCTATCAAATGATTTTCGAGGCGCATCGCTGCGTTCTCTTCTTTCGAATGGTTTTCCTTCCTCCTTGTCGAATCTGCGGCGTGGTGCATCGCCCTCTTTTCTGTCGAATGATTTGCGGTCTCTAGCTTCGAATCGTCCTTTTGGATCTGTCTTTTTATCTTTCGAAATAGGTTTGCCTTTATCGCCAAAGTCTTTTTTCCCTTTTGTTTCTTCTGAATGATGTTCAGATTTTGCTGCTTTTCCGAAAGTTTTTTCGAAATAGGAATTTGATGTATTCTTTTTACTCATGTTGCGTGTAGGCTTTCTTGTAGTAGGTATGCAATAAGTACAAAGCCAATGGCGAAGTTACGAGATGCGGCTCTATTATTCTATTTTAGCGTTTGATTTGTATTTATTATTGCTCAAACAACAGAAGAGATGCTTTCGGCATATTACCAAAAAGGAATTATAGAGGCGGGCTGCGATGAGGCGGGGCGTGGATGTCTTGCGGGTCCTGTATTTGCGGCTGCCGTTATCTTGCCGCAAGATTTTTATCATCCTTTGCTCAACGATAGTAAACAACTGAGCGAGGCGCATCGTGTATTGCTCCGCCCGATCATCGAAAAGGAAGCAATAGCTTTTGCGGTAGCGGCTATAGACAATGTGGAGATAGACCGCATCAATATCCTCAAGGCTTCTATCAAAGGAATGCACGAAGCAGTGGCTCAATTAAGTACTCGCCCCGAACTTTTGCTCATAGATGGGAATCGTTTTACACCTTATTTGGGTATTCCGCATCAGTGTGTGGTAAAAGGCGACAGTAAGTTTGCCAGCATTGCGGCCGCCAGCATTCTCGCCAAAACTTATCGCGATGATTTTATGCAGGAAGCTCACCAACAATTTCCTCAATATGCTTGGGATAGCAACAAGGGTTACCCCACCAAAGAACACAAACTGGCTATTGCCCAACATGGATTAACGGTATGGCACAGGCTGACGTTCCGAAGTGCATTGTAAATAAACTGTATCGCTTGTCTGCTTAGACGATAGCCCCAGATGTGCAGTGTAAATGTGTCCTCTTTTATTTTTTAAAACTATTTTTACTAGGTCAGCAGCGGCTTAACAAACCATGCCGACAAACCAATCTTGATTCATTGTTTTAATACAATGTTCGTATAATCGTATTTTATTGATTCTTTAAATAGACCTCTTTCATAAATAAGTTCCTAAGTTCAAGTTTGAAATGCACCAAGGTTAGTCAAACTTAATGAGGAAGTCCCTCCTTCTTAATATTGACTAAGAAACAGACCTTTGTTGTACGCATAAACAATTACCATCAGCTTATTCAAGCCCAAAGATACCAAGTTGAGGCATTGCTCAAAGCGGGTCTTTCACAAACAGCGTGGGCTAAAAATGCTCAATACCGAAGGCAGTTATTTGTGAATTTACAAACACCAATTCAAGTATCATTATGACCTCACAAACCATCACAACCGACAATGAAACAGAATTTGCACTACACAAACAAATAGCCAAAATGATGAACACTCATTTGTATTTGGCCTACCCACAAAGCCCCCATCAAAGAGGTGCTAATGTAAACCCAATCGGGCTCAACAGGCAATATATGACTAGAAAAAGCAGACCTGAACGATTGCTCAAATAAAGAAATTTTAGCTATTCAAAACCAAAATAAACGCCAAACCTAGAAAAAAACTAAACTATATTTCATCAATAAAGCTATTGGAATTATTTTTACAACCTGATGCACTTCCTGATTGAATTCAGGTGTCTTTCTTGTACAAGGAAGGGCAGCTAGTTCTTCTCAATTGTATCGTGCAGATAGCGGCAGTCGGCTAGCTGCTAATGGCAGAATATTTTTGGTTGCTTATAGAACAGTGCATTGTTTGTTCGCAAGTTGTAAAACGACTCCTAACTCCCAAGTACCCTACAAAATTGATGTATAATATAATCCTTTCATGGCGTTAAAACACCTATTTAGTATAGTATTTTCACCTTTCTTGTTGGAGACAAATAGATTTTTTAGCTTTTTATTGTATTTCAATTTGTTCAAATAGGTATTTAGCCGCTTACATTTGCGTAGCCATATTTATGCAACCCATATTCTATGAAAAAATTTCTCCTATTTTTTGTTTGTACCCTTTTTATTGCCGCTGCTCACGCTCAAAATTTTACCATTAGCGGTACTATAAAAGATGATGCCAATGGCGAAAAGTTGATAGGAGTAGTAGTACAAGTTGCCGAACAAAAAACCATCGGCACTACCTCCAATGAATACGGCTTTTACTCCATCTCGCTCAAAGAGGGTGAATACACCTTGGGCTATACCTATTTGGGCTACAAAACCGTGATTCAAAAAGTGGTTTTGAAAGGAGCCAATCAAACGGTCAACATCAATTTACTAGAAAAAGGCAATGCCCTGAACGAAGTGCTGATTAATTCGATAGCCAAAAACGATAATATCAAATCAACTACCATGGGTGTAGAGCGTTTGAATATGGCGCAAATAAAGGATATACCCGTACTGTTTGGCGAGCGCGATATTTTGAAAACCTTACAACTATTGCCTGGTGTCAAATCTTCGGGCGATGGCAACAGCGGCTTTTATGTGCGTGGAGGTGCTGCCGATCAAAATTTGATTTTGCTCGATGAAGCAACCGTATATAATGCTGCTCACCTCTTAGGTTTCTTTTCTACCTTCAATTCAGATGCCCTTAAAGACGTAACCTTGTATAAAGGCAATATGCCAGCACAATATGGCGGCAGATTGGCGAGTGTGATGGACGTGCGCATGAACGATGGGAATGATAAAGCCTATGAAGTATCGGGTGGTATCGGATTAATCGCTTCTCGATTGATGATACAAGGACCTATCAAAAAGAACAAAGGTTCCTTCTTGATTTCGGGCAGGAGGACTTATGCCGATATGTTTCTGAAATTATCGAACAATGAAGACCAGAAAAACAACAAATTGTATTTTTACGACTTCAACCTGAAAGCCAACTATACTTTGGGCGAAAAAGACAGGCTTTATTTGTCCGGTTATTTCGGAAAAGATGTCATCAAAGCCAGTAATATCTTTGGTATAGACTGGGGAAATGCAACTGGTACTTTGCGTTGGAATCATATATTCAATTCCAGATTGTTTTCCAACACCTCGCTTATTTACAGCAACTACAATTACAATATTGGGCTTACCACTGCCGAAAATGATATCAAAATCATCTCCCGCATTTGTGATTGGAATTTGAAACAAGAGTTTCAGTATTTCCCCAATCCTAAAAATACCGTCAAGTTTGGTTTCAACACTATCTACCACGACATCGTTCCTGGCGAAGTGCGTGCATCAGCCACTTCTGGTGTCAACAACCTTATCTTGAGCAAAAGATATGCTTGGGAAAATGCAGTCTTTATCAATAACGATTGGAAAGCGGCTGCCCGTTTTAGCATGTCTTATGGCTTGCGTATCAGTGCATTCTCTGTATTGGGCGATGGCAAATACTACAACTTTGATGCCGACGGAAAAGCAACGGATACTATGAGCTATGGTAAAGGTGAATTTGTAAAAACCTATGCCAACCTCGAGCCAAGACTCTCCGGAACCTATATACTCAATGAGGCCAATTCGATAAAAGCATCTTATGCACGCAATACGCAAAGCATGCATTTGCTCTCAAATACTACCTCTACAAGTCCTACAGATCGTTGGATACCCAATAGCAATATCATCAAACCTGAGATTGCCGACCAAGTATCATTAGGCTATTACAGAAATTTCAAAGACAACGCCTACGAGTTCACCTTCGAAACTTACTATAAGGCGATGCAAAATCAAGTGGATTATAAAGACGGTGCAGAAATCAACATCAATGAATTGGTAGAGGGCGACTTGCGTTTTGGTATTGGTAGGGCATATGGGGCCGAATTTTCGATGAAGAAAAAAGAAGGAAAATTTACAGGATGGATTAGTTACACCCTATCACGCACCGAGAAAAAGATTGATGGCATCAACAGTGGCAATTGGTACGCTGCTCGCCAAGACCAAACCCACAATCTAGCAGTTGTAGGTATCTATCATGCCAACAAACAATGGACACTTTCAGCCACCTTTGTGTACAATACGGGTAATGCAGTTACCTTCCCCAGCGGTAAGTATATCATCAACAACCAACCCGTGTTTTTATACAACGAGCGCAATGGGTACAGAATGCCTGCTTACCATCGCTTAGACCTAGGTGCTACCTGCAAACTCCGCAACAGAAAACATTATACTTCGGAATTGGCTTTTAGTTTGTACAACGCTTATGGAAGAGAGAATGCCTATATCATCAACTTCCGCCAAGACCCCGACAATGCCAACAAAACCCAAGCCGTACAGTACAGTTTGTTCCGCTTTGTACCCTCCATTACTTGGAATTTCAATTTCAAGTAAGAGAGCGGCGCATAGCTTTTCTGCTTAATTTTGTGGCAATATGCTAAAGCTTTTTTGTGAAGAAAATATTTTTAATCTTATTCAGCCTATTGTTACCCCTTGCCGAGAGCATGGCGCAAGGCTGCTCTGTATGCACGCAAACTGCCAATCAATTGGGCGAAAAAGGAGCCGATGGATTGAATAATGGCATTATCTATTTGGCATTATTGCCCATTACCTTCATCAGTATTCTTGGCTATGTCTGGTGGAAATATAATCGTAGCCTCAAGTCTTAGCCCTTCTGCTCGCAACAATCAGCGAGCGCATTTGCAGCACTACCGATAGGCAAATAAGCCCCATGCCGATAAAAAATCCGTAGCTCAATTCCTTGTCCTCTCGGTAAATGAGTATGGCTAATAAGATGCCATAGACCGGCTCCATATTTACCGTAAGCGTAATGGTAAAAGAACTGAGCTTTTTCAGTGCATTGAGTGCTAAAGTTTGTGCCCAAACGGTGCAGCAGAGAGCTAAAATAACCAACCATACCCAATCATTTTTCAAGCTCAATAAGTTGGCAGGTAGATTATCCATCACTGATAATAGATTGTCTTGTTGGGGGGCGAATTGTGTGTCGGGTAAATAATAATACAACAGCGGCAACAAAGCCGTTATAATCAAAAAGCCTATACTCATCTCGTAAAAAACCATCGTGCGTACCGGATATTCGGCAGCAATCCGCTTATTGAAAATAGTGAAGATAGAACTGAGCAAAGCAGCAAGAATACCCAATAAAATACCGATACCGTACAAGTCTTGAAAACGATAAATCAAATACATGCCCAAGAGTGCCAAAAGACCCAATGAAAGCTCTTTGAAATTGTACTTTGTCTTATTCATCAAAGGATCTAAAATCGAAGTAAAGACACTGGAAGTAGAGAGGCAGACCAAAGCAATAGAAGCGTTAGAAAATTTGATGGCCGCATAAAAGGCAACCCAATGTGCTGCCATCAAGCCGCCAATGCTCGCCAATTTTTTGACACCCTTCGTATCTACTCGTATCCATTTTTTGCTCACCAACAGAATAACCAAAACAAACAATGCTGTGAGCAACATCCGATACCAAACTAAGAGGGGCGCATCTAAGCTGATGAGCTTGCCCAATACCCCCGTGAATCCCCAAAGGAGAACCGCAATGTGTAGTTGAATCAGGGCTTTTTTCATCAAAAATCAGAGGCGAAGAAAAAAACTGCTGCATCCTATAAAAAAGATACAGCAGTAAAAAAAAAGAAGGGCAAGGTAAGGGAATTTTTGATTCTTTGGAGCATTAAACCAATTTGACAACTAAAGGTGACTCCAATTTGCAAACTTTGAAGCACCTCATACAGTCATACTTCAGAGAGTGAGGCTTAACTGCTTCCTCGGATATTAAACAATTAATAAATGTAGTAACTGCATAGAATTTCTTTTCCAATTCAGCAATTAAGGTAGAAATCTTTGCACCAATTTCATTTGGGTTAATTAGTTTCATACTACATTTTTAATTCAAACTCCTGAAATCCACCGGCACTAATTTACTCACACCCAATTCTTGCATGGTTACACCATAGATCACATCCACAGCAGCCATTGTTTGCTTGTTGTGGGTGACAATGATGAACTGCGAGTTGTCGGAGAACTTGCGAATCATCTGGGTAAACTTGCCTACGTTGGCATCATCCAGCGGGGCATCCACCTCATCGAGGATACAGAAGGGTGCTGGCTTGATGAGGTAAATGGCAAACAAAAACGCCGTAGAAGTGAGGGTCTTTTCTCCTCCTGATAATTGGGTGAGGGTACTAGGACGTTTGCCTTTGGGTTGGGCATAAATCTCAATGCCGCTATCGGCTACATTGTCGGGGTCGGTCAGGCGCAGGTCGGCGGTATCTTCTTCGGTAAAGAGGGCTTTGAACACCACTTGGAAGTTTTCGCGCACTTTGTCGAAGGTCTCTTTGAATTTGGTATTGGCAGTGAGTTCTACTTCTTCGATGGTAGCCAGTAGCGATTCTTTGGCGTTGACCAAATCGGTTTTTTGCTCTACGATAAAATCGTGGCGCACTTTCATTTCGGTATAAGCCTCAATTGCGGTAGGGTTCACCTCGCCCATATTTTCGAGGCGTTTTTTCATCTTTTCGGCTTCGGCATTCAGTTCTTCTACGCTTTGCTCGCCAATGCGGTCTTGGTCGAGTATCTCTTCGAGGTCTACTTTAAACTCTACGCTCAATCGCTCTTTCATGCCTGCCAATTGCAGTTTCATTTCATTGAGCTTGTCTTTGATGCTGTTGAGTATGGTTTCGGCTTGTTCTTTTTCGCGACGCTTTTGATTGAGCTTGCCTTCTTCGGCATTTACCGTATTGCGCAATTCGTAAAAGAGTCGGTCGGTCTCTGCTAATATTTTTTCGTCTGCCTCGCGCTTGCGCATCATGTCTATGAGTTCGGTATCGCCAAAGTTGAGCTTGCCCGATGCTTCGGATATTTGTTGCGAGGTTTCTTGTAATTGTATTTTGTTGGTTTCGATTTGGTCTTTTAATTCAGTCAGTTTGTTGTTGCGATAAGTCAAATCTTGTTGCAAAGTTTCAGCTTTGGATTGTTGCTTCAAGTATTCGATATTATGCTGATTGTATTGCTGAGTAGCCATATTGTAGTCCAGCTCTACCGTTTTGAAATCGGCATCGGCTGTGGCTATTCGGGCTTGCAAGGCTTGGAAAGCGGCAATGATTTCGTCCAATTCGCCCCGGGTATTGCTGATGTTATCTTGGGTGTCTTCTAATTGTCCTTGCAGGTCTTCGAGGCGCTTATTACTTGTTTCGTTGCTCTGTTCGAGGTGCTCCATACGGTTGGTCAAACCGATGATATGATTGCTCAAACGATTGAGTTCGTTTTTGGTTTGCTCAATGGCTTTATCGTTGAGCTCGGCATTGAATCCGGCAATCATATTTTGGGTTTCGCTGATTTGCGTACGCAGGGCAGTGGTAGATATCGTCAATGCTTCAATCTCTGTAGCAAGGCGCTCTAAATTTTTGGCACGTCCAATTTTATTGCCTTCGAAAGAACCGACTGAACCTCCGCTGAGGTAGTATTGCCCGCGGCGAATTTTACCTGATTTTTCAATCAATACTGCGCCTTCGGGCAAAGCCGCATTGAGCATGGTGCTTTCGTCGTTGGCTATATACACATGACCCAATAGGTGTTTGGCAAGTGCTGTAAATTGCTCATCCACCATCAGCACGCTGAGTGCGGGAATGATGCCACTAATGTTGGTAGCTTCTGCCCCTTTATCGACCTTGGCAAAATGACTCAGTACAAAAAAATTGGCTTTACCTTTTTTGTTGGCTTCGAGCAGGTGAATCGCTTTTGCGGCTTCGTCAATATTGTTCACCAAATAATAGTTGAGGTAATTGTCCAATACATTTTCGAGTGCTGCACGGTAGTCGTTTTGCACTACAAACACATCCGACAATAGGGGTGCTTTGTTGTTCCAATCTTTGTTTTTGCTCAGGAATTTGATGCTGTCGGGATAGCCTTCCAGACTTTCTACCAAGGATTTCAGTAGGTCGTGTTCGTTTTTGCGCGAGTCGAGGCTGCGGTTTTCGTCTATCAGTGTACTGCGCAAGCCTTCCATTTGCCCTTGTGTTTCGAGGATTTTTGTTTTCACATCCTCGTGACGGGTTTGCATTTCTTGCAGGGCAGTTTGTTTGTCTTTTTGCTCAAGTTCGGCAGTATTTTTTTCAGTATTGATTTGTGCTATTTGGCCGGCACGCTGTGCTATTTCGTCTTGTGTGTGCAAGATGCTACGCTGTAGATTCATTACCGAAGAATCGGCTATGGCCACTTTCTTTTCGGCATCAAATTGGCGACGTTGGTCTTCGAGCATTTCGCGACGTAAATCTTCAACAGTTTTTCTTTTCTCTTCAAAGACTTCTTGCTTATCGGCTACCATATTGCGCAACGAATCTAATTGTTCACGAGTGTCTTCGAGGCTTATTTTTTCTTCTGCAATGAGTACTTCTGATTGTACAATAGCGGATTGTATTTCATTCCATTGGGTATCGGCATTGTTCAAAAAAGAGGTCAAACTTTTTTCTCGTTCACGTAGATATTCCAAGCGTTGCGAGGCTAATTTTTTTTCATTTTCTAATTGTACAATGCGGCTGTTGAGTTCGTTGAACTGTCGCTGCATTCTGCTCAGTTCTGTTTCGCGCTCAATTAATTTTACCTTATCGCCTTCTATAGCGGCTTCGCCGGTGGCTACTGCTGCATCCAAATATGCTTTGCGGTCTTGCTCTTCATTGTGCTGCTCGTTGAGTCCTTTGTATCGGTCGTTAAAATCTTCAAGGGAGGCTTTTGCCAGCTCGATACTCACGAGTTTGTATTCGTCTTTGATTTGGAAATAGCGCTCGGCTTTTTTGGCTTGGCTTTCCAAGGTGCGCAAGTTGTTGCCAATCTCAAACAATAAATCTTCGATACGGGCAAGGTCTTGCTCTGTGCCTTCGAGCTTTTGTTTGGCTTCTTTTTTGCGTGTTTTATAAATCGAAATACCTGCAGCTTGCTCCAACATTCTCCGGCGCGAACCTTCTTTGTCTTTGATGATATCGTCCACCATCCCAAGTTCGATAATAGCGTAGGAGTCGTTGCTCACACCGGTATCAAGAAAGAGATTGTGAATATCTTTTAAGCGACAGGTAACATCATTGAGTCGGTATTCGCTGTCTCCATTTTTATAAAATTTACGGGTGATGGTTACGGTTGTAAATTCTGTGGGTAGTAGATTTCTTGTATTCTCAAAGGTAAGCGACACTTCCGCCATACCCGATGCGGATCGGGTACGCGAGCCGTTGAAAACAAGGTCCTCAAGATTATCTGAGCGTAAAGATTTGATTTTATGTTCGCCTATCACCCAACGGATGGCATCTACGATATTTGATTTACCACAACCGTTAGGCCCCACAATTCCAGTAATGGGGTGGTCTAAATGAATAACTGTTTTATCGGCAAAGGACTTGAATCCTTTTATTTCGAGCGATTTTAATTGCAAAGCAAAAATATTTTAAGAGGGTAGCAAATTTAGTGTTTTCGATGAATAGTATTTCATCTGTTTTGGAAAAGGAGACAATAATATTTTAGTCTAAAAATGGGACAAGGATAATATTAACTATTAATCTATATGCCTCTAAATAATAAAAGTGCCTCATTATCGTTTATTTGTCTAAACTCAACCTTATGAAAAAAATAATTGCAAGTATTAGCTGCGCTACTTTGTTGATTTTCAGTAGCTGTTGCCACAAAGAAATTCCGACTAAGCTGACGGGATATTTTTACACCACAGACATCTCCATTACTGAGGAGGTAATAAAACTCTATATAGATGGTCAAGAAAAGGGTATATTGCCCTTTATCAATAGGTCATTTACAAGCATTGACGCATTAGATTCCAGTATGAAGGCTAATGCTTTGAAAATAGAATTTATGTCGGGCAAGCATTTGGTTCAATCCAAGAAGAGTGATGGTAGCATCGTTTCTTCGAGCGAAATGTATTTTGAGTTTTATAAAAACAAGACGGAATCTGGAGTCGTTAGCGATATTGGCGCATCAGGTAGCAAATATTTTAATGACCCCAAGCAAGTATTGATTTGGTTGGCTGCTAATCCTAAATAGAATATTATTTTGGGTGCCAAGAGAGATCCGGCTATGATTTTATCTCAATTTCTACTAATTTTACGGCTCAAACTTATTTAATCATGCAATTTCCCGAAGCATTAAAGTACACCAAAGACCACGAGTGGATCAAAATTGAAGGCGATGTAGCCACAGTAGGCATTACAGAATTTGCACAGCGCGAACTAGGCGATATTGTATTTGTGGATATTGATACGGTAGGTAAAGCTTTACAAACCAATGACGTATTTGGTACGGTAGAAGCCGTAAAAACAGTTTCTGACTTATTTTTGCCACTAAGCGGTACAATTACAGAATTCAATTCTGCTTTAGATACTGCACCCGAGTCGGTAAACCAAGATCCATATGGAAATGGCTGGATGGTAAAAATGACCATCTCTAACCACGAAGATGTTGGCGCACTATTGGATGCTGCCGCCTACAAAGCACTGGTAGGGGAATAATTGAATCGTATGTGGCAATTATTTACTGCCCAATCCTTATACAAAAAAAGAGCAAAGTACACTGCAATACTGTGGACTTTGCTCATTTTTATTGCCTGTTTTATACCGGGTAACGAGATACCGAATGTGCATCTACCCTTTGCCGATAAATGGGTGCATTTTATTTTGTTTGGCGGATTTACATTTTTGTGCTTACTGGCAAGCCCAACAAAAAATATCAAAAGATTAATATTTGTCTTATTGTTAGGTTGTGTTTTTGGTTGGTTGGTAGAAGAATTACAAGGTTTACTTTCTTTTTTGGGTAGGGCAAAAGATTGGTATGATATCTATGCCGATGCAACAGGTGCCTTATTAGGAGTGATGTTGTTTTATATTTGTGCTTTGATTGCTCCTAGCAAAATTTGATTTTTTAAATATTCAACAGTACTAGATTATGTTTCGTTATTTCAAAATTATTTTATTGTTGTTGTGTGTGTGTACGGGTATTGCCTGCAAGAAAAAAGCAGAGGCAAAGCCCGACCTTACTCAAGGCACTTATTTTTCCATTAAAGATTTTGCACGCGACCAATGGAAAACTTTTAATGGTCAGCCTTACCTGCTTAATCAGTTTACCACACTCAATGGCAAAACAGACAGCACATCTATTTCGTCAATCGCCTTAAAATGGAGTGCTATTTTCAATATTTTTTTTGAGACAGACATTAGCGATCCTAAATACTTGGATAAATATGATTTTGTCAATTTAGTAGAGTCTGCTACTCAGTCCAGAACTTTTTCTTACAGTGCAAAAGAACCTGATTTATTTACACAAAAATTGCAAATTACGATTGACAATTTCACAGGTCGCATTCGCAACATTTATATCGAAACTCAAAAAACGAGTTTCTGGAACAAACAGACAAAAAAATTACTCTACACACCTGTACGTGTATTGCAAATACAAGAGTATAATGAACCCTTAATTGGTAAAGGCAAAGAACTGATTGTTGAGTATAAGTTTTTGTAAAATCCGTAAAATAGTGGTCTATGACTAAGGAGGAGTTTAATATTATTGTGAGCTCTATTCCCCATCAGCCGGGGGTTTACAAATATTATGATGCACAAAAAGAACTGCTTTATATCGGCAAGGCCAAAGATTTGCGCAAAAGGATAAGCTCCTATTTTTACAGATCTGTAGATAACCGAAAAACACTGATTTTAGTAGCGCAGATTGAACATATCGAATATACGGTAACGGATAGTGAACATGATGCCTTTTTGTTAGAAAGTTCTTTAATCAAACAATATCAACCGAGGTATAATATTGACCTAAAAGACGACAAAAGTTTCCCTTATATTGTCATCAAAAAAGAGCGTTTCCCGAGAGTGTTTTTTACACGCACTGTTTTGCGCGACGGCTCAGAATATATTGGTCCATTTACGAGTGTTTTTGCCGCTCGCGAATTGCTCGACCTCATCAAAGAAAATATTCCTTTGCGCAATTGTACCCTGCTTCTGAGTGAGCAAAATATTAATCTGGGCAAGTTTAAAGTATGTCTGGAGTATCATCTTGGCAATTGTAAAGGTCCTTGCGAAACATTTCAAACAGAGGAAGATTACAACGAAAAATTGCAGTACATACGGCATATTTTGAAAGGCAATATTGGTGTTGTACTCAAAGGCTTGAAAACCGAAATGAGTGTATTGGCAGCCAACTTGGAATACGAAAAAGCGGAAATCATCAAGCAGAAGATGCTCTCGCTGCAACAATATCAACAAAAATCAACCGTTGTCAATCCTAAGCTCAATAATATTGATGTAGTGTCGCTTTTGAGCGATGAAAAAGAGGCTTATGTCAATTTTATGATGCTGCAAAATGGTACTATAATCTATGCCAATACTTCTAAAATAGAAAAAAAGATAGAAGACGAAGATGATGCCGATATCCTGGCATTGGCTTATGCCCATCTGCGCGAAAAATTTAATAGCATTGCTACTGAGGTCATCGCTTCGACGAAGATAGATTTGCCTAATGAACAACTCATTTTGAGGCTACCCAAGCTAGGCGATAAAAAGAAACTGCTCGAAATGAGCCTCAAGAATGCTCATATTTTCAAAGACGAACTGAAACGCAAGAATACACTCATGCTGGAGGCAGCATCTGATGAAACAAACAAACAAACATTAAAGGAGTTGCAAGCAGTGCTTCATCTGCCTGCACTGCCAATACATATCGAATGTTTTGACAACTCAAATTTTCAAGGTTCTTATCCTGTAGCAGCTATGGTTTGTTTTCGCAATGGCATTTCGAGCAATCAAGAATACCGACATTTTAAAATCAAAACAGTAGAAGGGATTGATGATTTTGCGTCGATGACAGAGATTGTGTATCGTCGATATAAACGCTTACTTGATGAAGAAAAAACGCTACCGCAATTGGTAATTATTGACGGAGGAAAAGGCCAACTGGCTGCTGCGCTCAAGAGTATTCATCAACTAGGCTTGGGCAATCGGATGACTGTTGTTGGTCTAGCCAAAAAAGAAGAGTCTATATTTTTTCCCGGCGATAAAACTCCACTTCAACTTTCTTACGATAGTGCTGCACACCTGTTGCTGCGGCGCATCCGCGATGAGGTGCATCGCTTTGGCATTACATTTCATCGTCAGCTACGCAGCAAGGGAACTATCAAAAACGAGCTGGAGGAAATTCCAGGTATTGGTGACAAGACGGCTACTGATTTATTAACAGAATTCAAGTCGGTGAAAAAAATAAAGACGCTGACCGAAAGGGAGCTTGCTCGTGCCATTGGTGCATCAAAAGCACGGATAGTATGGAGTTACTTCAGTGAAGAAAGATAAATTGAAAGTTATTCAACCCGTTGTGCATTTAGGCGAGTACAATTTTTAAGTTGTTTAAATTTCTGTTAT
>JASGCQ010000054.1 GCA_030054025.1 Phycisphaerales bacterium
CTCATACAGGAAGTCAAAGGTACTTATCTTTTATTTAGGTTAGAGGTCTATTGCATTTTTGCAAGCTGTACCTCCATTCGTGAAATAGAGAATGGGCTTGAGTTATGTCGGGGTAAGCTCAACCATATACCCCCCCCCCCCACAAAAAAAAGCACACCCTCTTTTCAAATCACTATCAACTTTTGAGCAATAGCAATGCTTTCAAGGTAGCAGATGCCCTAATTTCGAATGATCTCGGACAACAATACTTTAAAATATCAAACTCCTGAACAGGTGCATAAAAAATCCCTGACAAATTTGATTTTGTCAGGGACTTAAAACAATATTTGTAAACCGTCAACTAATTTTAGGACGATTCATTAACCCCAAAAATCACATCCTACATTGACGTTTTCTTAACCCTTTTACAGTTACATTTGTTACCACTTATCATTTTTTACAGACGTATATGTTGCATTTCATGAAGTACAAAATTGGGATACCTTTATTGATTATCGTGGCTTTGGCCGCTTTCTTTTCGTTCAAATATGTCAATCAAGATGTATCGGATGTGAATGGTAGAAGAACCTTATTGCTCAATACGGTGATGGGTGTAATACAAGAGGAACATTTTGCGCCTCGCCCGATTGACGATACTTTTTCGAGCAGAGTGTTCAATAAATTGATTGAAACCTCGGACTACGAGAAGAAAATATTTACCAAAGAAGACATGGCGCAATTTGCTCCTTATCGTTATCAAATTGACGACCAAATCAAAAGCAGTAGTTTCGAGTTTTATGAACTATACCAACAGTTATATACCAAAAGAACGGCGCAAATAGAACAGTTTTTTAAAGAATTAATCAAGTCTGACTTTAGCTTTGAGGGCAATGAAGAAATTCGTTTGAACCCCGATAAGATTGATTTTGCTGCCGATGATAAGGCCTTGAAAGAACGTTGGATTGGTTATGTGAAATATCGCGTATTGGCAAAGTATATGGAGCTGAAGAAGGCTCAAGAAGATGAAATACACAGAAGAGATACGGTCAAAATAAAAGTGGACACCACGAAATTTGTAGCACAAACGAAGGCTGAACTCATCAATACGGCTAAGTCGAAAGTCGAACTCAATTTGCAAAAATATTTTACCAAATTAAAAAAGTTGAAGGAAGAAGATCGTTTTGCTGTTTACATCAATGCCATTACATTATCTGAAGATCCGCATACCGATTTCTTTCCGCCCCAAGAAAAGAAAAATTTTGATGTGCAAATGTCGGGCGAATTTTTTGGGATTGGAGCGCAACTCAAAATGGAAGAAGATAAAGTGAAAATTGCTTCTATCGTTGCTGGTAGTCCGAGTTGGAAACAAGGAGAATTGAAAGCCAATGACGAAATTATTAAGATTGCTCAAGGTGCTGCAGAACCCGAAGATATACAAGGTTATGAGCTGGACGAAGTAGTACAAAAAATCAGAGGAGAAAAAGATACCGAAGTAAGATTGACTGTTCGTAGAATGGATGGCTCTATCAAAGTAATACCGATTATCCGTGGTAAAGTAACCTTAGAAGAGACCTTTGCAAAATCAGCACTTATCAAGACCGAAAAAGGGAAAATTGGTTATATCTACCTTAATGAATTTTACAGCAATTTTAATAGTGTAGATGGTCGTCGATCGGCAGATGATGTAGCTAAAGAAGTGGTTAAATTAAAAGAAGAAGGTGTAAAAGGTATTATCTTAGACTTGCGCTACAATGGTGGAGGTTCTTTAAACGATGTTGTGGATATGGCAGGCGTATTTGTCGGTTCCGGCCCTGTGGTGCAAGTAAAAACCAGCGATGCTCAACCCATGATTTTGAAAAGCAGAAATAGCGTGAATTATGATGGACCATTTGTAATCATGGTAAACCAAGGCAGTGCCTCTGCATCAGAAATATTGGCTGCGGCAATGCAAGATTACAAACGTGCCGTAATCGTTGGTAGTCCTACATTTGGTAAAGGTACCGTGCAAAAGCAATATCCTTTAGACGAAATAATTGAGCCTATAGTGAAATTAAAAATGAATAATAATAATGAGCCCGACTTGGGTTCTTTGAAACTAACGATTCAAAAATTTTATCGGATTAATGGTGGTTCTACACAATTAAAAGGGGTTACACCCGATATCATCTTGCCCGATGTATATAGCGAAATAGAAGTGGGTGAAAGAAAAGATAAAGCAGCATTGCCTTACGACGAGATAAGACCTGCACAACTACCTTCTTTGCCCAATACAGAAATGGGTCAAAAAATAAAAATGAGTGGTGCTCCTGATAATGTTACTTCAATTTGGGCAAAAGCATTTGATATTCAAAAACTAAGAAGCCAAAGTGCCAAACGTGTGGCCGCCAACAAATCATTTGACATTATAAAAGAAAATGCCAAACGCTTGAAAAAATTAGATGAAGAAAATATTGTTTCCTTAAATGAAGCTAAATTTAAAAAGATGCAGGACGACGCAGCTACACTATCAAAAAAAATAGAAGAGTTAGACAAGTCCATCGTACTTTTGGATATAGAAAATTTAGTAAAAGACAAGCCTCGTATCACTGCCGATACAGCAGCGGCAGATCGCAATAAGACCTTTTTACGTGTGCTCAAAAAAGATATTACACTAGCTGAAGCTGTGAATATTATTAAAGATATGCAGCACTAACCTTACCACAATTTACTGCTCTGTTTTACAAATAAGCCCTTAGATGTTAAATCGCATTTAAGGGCTTGTATTTTATGTTCCAGTAGGTTACTTTCGCAGTTGATTTTTTTTATTTTAGCACAAATAATAACCAGTTATTTTCTTTTCGCATAAAATTGTTTTGAGCAAAATGATGAAGAAGAAAATACTTTATATCCTTACCTTTTTGGTATTGCTGTCTTCGGTCAATACGGCTTGCAATTCGGCTCATGAGCTCATGGAGCCAATTCCTCTTTCTTTGTCTAAAAAGAAATTAGACGATGATTACGAACTCATCAACTATTATCAAAAAAACGGTGTTGTCGTCATCAATAATGACGGTAAAAAAGTGGCAGAAGAGAAGAACTTCATTACTGCGCTCAATAAGTTTTTGAATATCAAATACGCCAATATACTGGGCGTATTGCCACAGGTGATTACCAACGATTTGTTGTATAATTTTATTGACGAATGGTACGGTACTCGCTATCGTATGGGCGGTACAGACAAGAGGGGGATTGATTGTAGCGCATTTGTACAAAGATTGTATTTGCGTGTCTTTAATGTTAGCCTCTTTCGTACAGCAGCAGAGCAATTTAGCCTATGCACATCCATTTATAACAAACAAGAATTGAAAGAGGGCGATCTGGTTTTTTTTAGTATCCACACCAAACGTATTTCACATGTAGGTATATACCTCATGAATGATTTTTTTGTACACTCAGCTACCAGTAAGGGTGTCATGATAAGTAAACTGACTGATGATTATTGGCGTAAATATTTTGTAGGTGCAGGCAGGGTGTCAAAAGACAGGCTGAAGCAAAGTGGAGGGCATAGACCTACTGAATAGGCTACCGATGAATTTTCTTTTTGCCATCCTTGCCATTCAGTAGCTTTAGAGTTTTTTTACTTTTGGAGATAAAGCCGGGGCTAAGTTCTTCATGGGCTAAGGCATCTTCAATCACCGTGCGCAATTCGTTACCAATGTCGGGATGTGTGACGCACAAATTGGCAAGAGCGCCCATCGAAAAGCAACGTACAGCAATAGCTTCTTTTGGATCTATTAGAAAATCAAAGCATAGATTCAATACTGCACTATGATGCTCCTCTGGAATTTTGATGAATTGCAAAGTACGGGTTACATTCCGTTTAATCGCTACATGAATTCCCTTTTCTGTACATCGCTTCAGCATTTTACCTAAATAGGGTAAGAGCATTTCGGGGTGGCTTTCTCCATAAAAGCCAACTACCCAGGCACATCTTTGCGTTACCCGATATTCATCATGCAAAAACAATTGCATGAGTTCATCAAAACGCTCTTGCTTGTTGCCTATCCATGATGCAATTAAGTTTGCATTTTTCTTGGAATGTTCTTGTAAAATTTGATTTCTAACATTCATTTTTTATTCTTTCAATACCTGTTCAATCTCGACTGCACTAATCTGAAAAGGGTAGTCAACATAGATGTTATTGTCTTCATTCATGTTGTATCCATTGTTCAAAGCTGATTGTGCCATCTGAAAATAAGTTTTTGCTTTTAATCTTTCATTCTTTTGTAAGTATAAGATGCCTAAATAGTAATTGGGTTCCGGAAATTTTGAATAAGCTTTGATACTGGCCAATAAATACCTTTCTGCTTGCTTTGTCTGTTGGGCATATAAATGCGCCAGTCCGAGATAGAATAAACTATTATAGTGTTCATTGCCCAAGCCCATTCTTTTGCTTTGTTCTGCTACATCTTTTTGCAAATATAGAACAGCGCTGTCTGCCTTGCCTATGCTTAGGTAACTGATTCCTTTGTAAAACGAAAAACTATGATCCATGATGCCGCCACCATGCACCAATTGTTCGGCACTATCCAAATCAAGAAGTGCACCATAGTAATCTTTAGAAAAAATACATTTCATAAATGCGCGGTAAGGCAATTGCCTATTTGGATTAATACTTACCGCTTTATTGAGGCTGGCAAAATCATATATACCGCCTTTGATATGAGGCATCGCTTTCATCTCCCAAATATAACTAAAATTGGGGCAAATATGAAGCAACGAATCGCAATGAGATTGCCATTCCTCACTCATATAGCCTGTTGCATATTGAGCATGAAACAATCCTTGCTCGGCACTCTCTTGCCATTTGGAATCAAGACAATCAATTTTGCTTACCACAACTTCTTGAGCGGAAGCATTACTGTTGTTGAAACAGAATAAACATAGGCTAAGGAGCCACAGATATAATTTTACCATCTTTAATTTGAAAACTAAAATATGAATTGTAATTTAAGATATGCTGACCACTTTTGTCTTTTATTATTTTCCAGCCATTTAGTCCTTTGATAAAATCATATAAAAACAGAACCAAGGTTTTATCGAATATTGTCTCTGCATAATTTTCATCCAATAAATATAATTTGAAGTGCGAGGCTTTTCCTTGGCAATTCACCGTAAATCGAAAAGTAATAAAACCGTTTTTTGATAATGCAATAGGATGTGAAACAACACTGTCTTGTACTCTTTTTAATAAACTCATAGTGCTTTCGGGATATTTGGCATGATAGCTGAAATATTCGTGTATTGCTCCCAGCTCGCAAGTATTGTAGTTCAGAAACGAAGTGTCTAAGCCATACATTGAGGCTTGGTTGACCTGAGCCAAAGTGTACAATTGGCAGATTAAAAAAGTAAACAGGGACACAATTATCTTCATTGTATGAAATTAAGTAGCCGTATGAAATGAAAACGTTATTTAGATGTTTAAGTCAAGCTCAAGTTTGCTATTTTCGCAGCTCTTAACTGAGCAAATAATTTCCACTAATGACATTTTTACCCTTTGCCCAAAGTGTGGCGGAATCCCTTCGCCTAAATACTACTCAAGTGAACAGTGTTCTTGAACTGCTTGCCGAAGGCGCAACGATTCCCTTCATCGCACGCTACCGAAAAGATAAAACAGGCGGATTGGATGAAGTTCAAATACAAGCTATAGAGGATGAACTGAAAGTGCAAAAAGAATTTTCGGAACGAAAAGCCTTTATCATAAAAACAATTACCGAGCAAGGCAAAATGACAGATGCTTTGCAAGTTAAAATTGATACGGCACAAAGTATTGCAGCATTGGAAGATATTTATCTGCCCTATAAACCAAAGCGTAAAACAAAAGCCCAAACGGCTCGAGAGCATGGCTTAGAACCTTTGGCTATCATGATTTTTGAGCAACAAAATATTGAACCTTTTATTGAAGCTGATACATTTGTTACCGACCTGATAAAATCACCCGATGTTGCCTTGCAGGGCGCTAGAGATATTATTGCCGAGATGGTGAATGAAGATGCCAATGCGCGTGCAAAAATGCGTAAACTGTTTGAGGATACGGCTACAGTTCAAAGCAAGGTGCTTGCTGATAAAGAATCTGAGGCTGCTAAGTACAAAGATTATTTTGCGTTTTCAGAACCTATTTCTAAAATCCCGTCGCACCGAATGCTGGCCATTATGCGAGGTTTTATGGAGGGATTTCTTAAAATGGATATTGCCCCGATAGAAGAAACTGCTGTTGAAAAATTAGAGCTTCAATTTATTCAACAACACAATGCTACCGCAGAACACCTGAAAAAAGCCATTAAAGATGCCTATCGCAGGCTATTGCAGCCTAGTTTAGAAAGCGAATTCAGAATGTTGCTGAAAACAAAAGCTGATGAAGAAGCCATTAATGTGTTTGCCGAAAATCTACGTCAGCTCTTGCTTTCATCACCCTTGGGCAGTAAAAGAATTTTAGCCATAGATCCCGGTTATCGTACTGGTTGCAAAGTTGTTTGCCTTGATGAAACAGGTGCCTTGCAAAAGACGGATTTAATCTATATACACGAGAAGAATTTTAAATTGGACGATGCTGCACACAAGATTAGAAATCTAGTACAGCAATACCATATTGAAGTTTTTGCTATCGGCGACGGTACAGCAGGTAGAGAAACAGAGCAATTCATCAAAGGTTTAAAACTAAATTTGCCAGTTTACTTGGTAAACGAAGATGGCGCCTCCATTTATAGTGCTTCAGAGATAGCAAGAGAAGAATTCCCTGATCAAGATATTACTGTGCGTGGCTCTGTTAGTATTGGTCGTAGGTTGATGGACCCACTGGCAGAATTGGTAAAGATAGACCCCAAAAGCATTGGGGTGGGGCAGTATCAACACGATGTGAACCCAACGCGGCTCAAAGAAAAGCTCGACCAAACAGTTGTAAGCTGTGTGAATACGGTAGGTGTCAATCTCAATACAGCTAGCAAACAATTGTTGAGCTATGTGAGTGGTATAGGTCCCTCTATTGCCGAAAATATTGTACAATATCGGACTGAGCTTGGTCGCTTTACCAGCAGAAAGCAATTGCTAAAAGTGCCGCGCCTTGGTGCCAAAGCTTATGAGCAATGTGCAGGCTTTCTTCGAGTGAAGGATGGAGAACATCCTTTAGATGCGAGTGCCGTACACCCTGAATCTTATGAAATAGTGGGTACAATGGCTGAAAACTTGAACTTGAGTGTAGCCCAATTGATTGGGAATGAGAATTTACTCAATACCATTGTCCCTCAGCAATATGTAAACAATGATTTGGGCGTATTGACCATTCAAGATATCATTAAAGAATTGAAAAAGCCAGGACTCGACCCTCGTAGCGAAGCTCAGGCATTTGAATTTGCACAAATTTTTAGCATCGAAGATGTATCGGTCGGGATGCTTGTACCCGGAATAGTAACCAATCTGACCCGTTTTGGGGCATTTGTTGATATTGGTGTAAAACAAGATGGCTTAGTTCATGTGTCTGAAATTGCACATAAATATATTAGTGACCCCAACGAAGTGCTAAAGCTCAATCAACAAGTAATGGTGAAGGTTACTGAGCTGGACATTCCTCGAAAAAGAATAACCTTGTCTATAAAGCAAACTCAAGAATCTATTCCTAAAGCCCAAGCATCGCGTAAGTATAATGCTACTCAACATTCCCAACCTCAAGATCCGAAAGAATTGAGCATGAATGAGGCTTTGAACGATTTAAAGAAAAAATTTGGGAAATAAAGCACTGAGGCTTTAAGAAAGGCTTTTGAGTAAAATGTTTTATCTTCGTTCGTGTTCAACGGGCTTTAAAATTTTGATACATGAAAAAGATATTATTGCTGCTTTTATTAAGCATTTCTGTTTTGTCAATCAGCGCACAAAAAGTATATAATAGTAGTGGAAGAAAAGTGTATCATAAACCTGTAAAACAAAAAGGTTTTAACCGGGATGATTTAGTATTGGGAGGCGATTTTAGGTTTAGTTTAGGACAACAATTGAGCTTAGGTATTGCTCCGATGGCAGGTTATAAATTGGCAGATAATTTTTATGTTGGTTTAAGGTTGGGATATGATTATAATAGGGTTAAACTTACTCAGTTGCCTGCTTATGCACAAACGAACGTGTTTAATTTTCATTGTTTTTCAGGTAGTGTATGGACTAGGTATTTAATCATGGAAAGTATATTTATTCATACAGAATTTCAATATAATGTTTATAATACCTACTACCTTGATGATGTTGCGAGCAGAATTGGTACAAAATATTTGTCTGCACCAAGCGTATTGGTTGGTCTTAGTTTTCGCCAGCCTATCAGCGATAGAACCTCTTTTAATACGACTATTTTGTATGATGTGCTGAACGATCCCAATAGCTACTATACCCAATTGTTGGGTAGTCAACTTGATTTTAGGCTCGGTTTCTTAGTCGGATTTTAATCTACATTTTTTATATTTCGGGTTTTCGCATTGCTAGCTAAAATGTTTGTGTCCCGAATTTGTCTTAACTCTTTTTGAATGCTTGTAGCCATCATTATAGCCTATTTTGCTTTACTGCTCGGTATTGCTTTTTACACTTCTCGCCAATCCAACAATGAGTCTTTTTTTATAGGAGATCGTAAGTCCAACTGGATGTTGGTCTCTTTTGGGATGATTGGCACCTCCTTGTCGGGGATGACATTTATTTCAGTTCCTGGTACCGTAGGCAAAATTGGCTTCGAGTATTTTCAAGTGGCCATCGGTTATTGGATTGGTTATTTTGTAGTAGCCTATGTATTACTGCCCTTGTATTATAAGATGCAGCTCACTTCTATCTATACTTATCTCGAACAGCGTTTGGGTACTACTGCTTACAAAACAGGTTCATTGTTTTTTATTCTTTCACGAACCTTAGGTGCCACGCTTAGATTGTATTTGGTCATAAAAGTGCTGGAACTTTTTGTGCTGAAAGATTTAGGTATTTCGTTCGAGCTTACCTCTGTTGTTATCTTGCTTTTGATATTGCTATATACATTAAGGGGTGGTGTCAAAACAATAGTTTGGACTGATACTTTACAAACTATTTTCATGCTGTTGGCCTTAGTAATATGTGTAGGCTATATGCTTAGTGAAATGCACTTAGACTTAGGTACAGTATGGCAATCGATGAATGAAAAAAATTACACTCATGTTTTTGCTACCGATATCTTTAAGCCTAACTTCTTCTTGAAACAAATCATTGGAGGTGCTTTTATTACCATTGCTATGACTGGACTTGATCAAGAAATGATGCAAAAAAACATTAGCGTAAGCAATGTAAAAGATGCTCAAAAAAATATGCTCCTTTTTGGTTTTGTACAATTGGTGGTAGTGTTTATCTTCTTGTTATTAGGAGGCTTATTGGCTTTGTATGCGGGCACTAAGGGGCTCACCGTAGTAGGCGATAGTCTATTCCCTACTATAGCTATTCGTTCTGGATTGCCCTTCTTTATAACGGTAATTTTTCTTGTGGGTTTAATATCTGCCTTGTTTCCCAGTGCAGATGGCGCACTTACGGCACTTACTTCATCTTTTTGTATTGACATTATTGGTCTCAAAAGAAGGCAAGATTGGGATGAAGAAAAGCGTGCTCGAGTGAGATATATTGTACACATCAGCTTTAGTATCTTATTCTTGTTTTGTATTTTCTTTTTTCGTTCGGTTGATAATGGTTCGCTGATTGATATTCTGCTTAAAGTAGCAGGCTTCACCTATGGGCCATTATTAGGTTTATTTGCATTTGGTATTCTAACCAAAAGAACGATTGCAAATAGATTTCCACTTGTCCTTTGTTTATTAGCTTTGATGCTCAGCTTTTCGCTTGATTTTGTCAATAATCCTGAATGGTATTTTAAAACAATTACTTTGAGTGATTCTAATACGAAGTCTATTTTAGAATTGTCGTCCTCTATTTTTAAGGGATATAAGATTGGTATAGAACTGCTGATAATTAACGCTGCATTGACTTTTGGGTTTTTATTTTTGTTTTCAAATAAAAAAATGCTTAGTCAAGGTTGCGCTGTTATAAAAAAATAATACAATAATGAATTCATTAGGGAAAAGTGTAAGACTCAGAGATTGGACAGAAACCAAAGCTCATTCCAGTTGGCAAATTTTTAAAATTATGGCAGAATTTGTACAGGGTTTTGAAGAGCTTGCCAAAATAGGTCCTTGCGTTTCTATTTTTGGCTCTGCACGTACTAATCATGATCACAAATACTACCAATTGGCAGTAGATATCTCAAGAAGACTATCAGAAGAAGGTTTTGGGATTATCTCTGGCGGAGGTCCAGGTATAATGGAGGCGGCCAACAAAGGGGCTAAAATTTCTAGCGGTCGTTCTGTAGGATTGAATATAGAATTGCCCTTTGAGCAGCATACAAACGAGTACATTGACCCAGATAAAAATCTGAATTTCGATTATTTTTTTGTACGAAAAGTGATGTTCACCAAATACTCTCAGGCATTCATCATGATGCCAGGAGGATGGGGTACAATGGATGAATTTTTTGAGGTAGCCACATTGATTCAAACCAAGAAGTTTACCCAAACACCCATGATTTGTGTAGGGAGTGCTTATTGGAAAGGATTATTTGATTGGATGAGAGCAACTATGCTGCATGAAGAAAAAAACATTAGCGAAGGCGATTTAGAAATGATTAAAATATTCGACACGGCAGACGATGTGGTTAATTACATACGCGAGTTTTATACACACAACAAATTACAACCCAATTTCTAAAATGCCATGACATCTATATTGTTTGATGAAGCACTGTCTAGATACGCCACTCAAATGAGCAGTGATGAGTTGCCTGCTCTCACTGCTTTAGAAAGAGAGACCTATCTTAAAGAGATGCAGCCAGTCATGCTTTCTGGGCATTTGCAAGGGAGTTTCTTACGAATGTTGTGTAGCATATTGCGCCCATCAAAAGTGCTTGAGATTGGTACCTTTACTGGCTATTCTGCGATATGTATGGCTATGGGATTGAGCGCAGATGCCGTTTTGCATACCATAGAGATTGATGAAGAAAGAAAAGAAATTGCTCAAAAGCATTTTGAAGCTGCTGGGATGCAGGATAGAATTGTACCTCATTATGGAGATGCGAAACTTATTTTGAAAACGCTTAAAGAGCCTTGGGATTTGGTTTTTATTGATGCCGATAAACCTAATTATACACATTATTTTGATTTGGTTTTCGAAGAATTAAAAATCGGTGGTATTATTTTGGCAGACAATGTACTTTTTGAAGGAAAGATTCTACTGCCCGAAGAAGAGCAAGGAAAGAACGAACGTGCGATGCACCAATTCAATAAAAAAATTAAATTAGACAAAAGACTTGAAGTACTGCTTTTGCCCATACGGGATGGTATTTCAATAATTCGAAAAATTGCAAAATAGTAGTTTATGATGAAGAGAATTTTACTGGTAATTGTTTTTGTGGGATTTACTTCCCTAAGTTTTGCTCAATCAACATCTTTTGATGATAAAGCACGAGCCTATGTGAAACAGTTTTCGGCATGGGCTATGGAAGAACAAAGGCGAGTAGGGATTCCCGCAGCCATTACCCTTGCTCAAGGAATTTATGAAACAGCTGCGGGTGAAAGTGAGTTGGCTACTCAAGCCAACAATCACTTTGGTATTAAATGTAAAAAAGAATGGAGAGGAGAAACCTTTGCTCATACAGATGATGCACCCAACGAGTGTTTTAGAAAATATAAAAGTGCTCAAGAATCCTATATTGACCATTCTAATTACCTAAAACAATCGGTTCGATATGCAGAGCTATTTGATTTTGAAAAAACGAATTATGTAGCTTGGGCAAAAGGATTGAAACGTTGTGGATATGCAACGAACCCAGCTTATGCACAAAAGCTTATCAAAATGATCGAAGATTATGATTTGCAACAATTCACATTAGAAGCCGAAGGTAAAAGAGTAAATGAAATGGTGCCTACGCAAGAAACCCACAAGGTCTTGAACCAAGAAATTCGACCTGATAGTGTTTCGGCAATAGTCATACAAAATACTAATCTGAAAGAAACTGTTACACAGAATGATGATGGCACTTTGATGCTCAATGGTTTGCGTGCATTGCGCTGTGCTAAAGGAGAAACTCTATTAGATAAAGCTATGAAGTACAATATACGCTATGCTCGACTTTTAGAATTTAATGAATTGGATGATGAGCCACTAAAGCGTGATATGTACATTTATTTAGAACCTAAACGCGCCAAGGGATTTCATAATTCATATTTGGTACAAGAAGGTGAAACCGTAGAATTGATTGCCCATAAGGAAGGGATGAATAGTAGGCAGCTACGCATATATAATTTGTTGGCACAAAATGAACAGCCTCAAGCAGGTTCGGTAGTACAACTGCAACAACTGTCTGATACTAAACCTGCAAGTTATAAAATGTCAAAAGGCTTGAGTACGATTAGTTCTGCACAAAATGTAAGATTGGTAGCACCCAATCAAAACAAAACAAATGACGAATATGTAGCTACCCAAAAAGTTGTGCAGCAAACAGAAGAAATTGAAATTGGCTATGGCGCAGAACCCCCAGCCGAATTGAAGCAACAGCAACCCAATACAATTCAGAATGACCTTAGAAAGGTAGAAGTAAAAACAGCTACACCTCAAGATCCAGAAGAGTCTCAGGATGAATTTACGCAATTGAAGGTTAAATTAGACAAAGCAGTGTATGCCCGCTCTCCTCAGTCAAATATCAAAGTGAGCCGCAACGATTCAGCTTCAGTTTTTACACAATCAGCCGTAACAAAAACAGTTGAATCATCAACCGCAGTCAAAACAATACCTGAAGGAGCATATCATACCGTTGTTGCGAAAGAAACGCTTTATAGTATTGCCAAAAAATATGGCATTAAAGTAAAGCAATTGAATGAATGGAATAAGCTCAACTTTGAAGGAATAAAAGTGGGTCAGAAATTGAGAGTGAAGTAAAAAATTAAAATAACAGAAATTACTTGAACAATATGAGTGAAGATAAATCTCTAAATTTTTTAGAGGAAATTATAGAAAGTGATATTGCTGCAGGAGTCAATAATGGTCGTGTTCATACCCGATTCCCTCCCGAACCCAATGGTTATTTGCACATTGGTCACGCATCGTCTATTTGCCTCAATTTTGGTTTGGCAAAAAAATACAATGGTTTATGCAACTTGCGTTTTGACGATACCAATCCTTCTACCGAAGAAACAGAATATGTAGAAAGTATTAAAGCAGATGTGAAATGGTTGGGATTTGAATGGGCAAATGAATTGTATGCGTCGGATTATTTTGAGCAATTGTATCTTTTTGCTGTACAGCTTATAGATAAAGGTCTTGCCTATATAGATGATTCTACTCCTGATGAGATGGCAGCACAAAAAGGTGATATTGGAAAGCCTGGGGTAGAAAGCTTTTATAGAAACAGAGGTATCGAGGAGAATAAACAACTCTTTGCTGATATGCGTGCAGGTAAATATCCTGACGGCGCAAAAGTGTTGCGTGCAAAAATAGATATGGAACATCCCAATTTGCTGTTGCGCGACCCCATTATTTATCGTATTAAACATGCTCATCATCATCGTACAGGAGACCAGTGGTGTATCTATCCGATGTACGATTTTGCACATGGACAAAGCGATAGTATAGAACAGATTACCCATTCTATTTGTACGCTTGAGTTTATTCATCATCGTCCCTTATACGATTGGTTCATTGAGCAACTCAACATTTTTCCTTCTCATCAATATGAGTTTGCGCGCCGTAGCGTCAGCTATATGATTACCAGCAAGAGAAAATTATTGCAGTTAGTCAATGAAAATCATGTGAGTGGTTGGGACGACCCTCGCATGCCTACCATTAGCGGTATGCGCCGTAGAGGTTATCCTGCCGCCGCCGTTCGTCAGTTTTGTGATATGATAGGTGTTGCCAAAAGAGAAAATTTGGTTGATATTGGCGTGCTTGAATTTTGTGTTCGTGAACAACTCAACAAAACTGCTCATCGTGTAATGGCTGTACTTAATCCGGTTAAAATCATACTCACCAATTATGAAGCAGGTAGAACAGAAAATTTGGTGGCAGATAATAATACCGAAGATGAAAGTTCGGGCACACGTTCTATTTCTTTTAGTAGAGAACTGTACATTGAGCGCGATGATTTTATGGAAGAACCTCCCAAGAAATTTTTTCGATTAGCACCCAGACTTTCTGTTCGTCTGAAACATGCCTATATCATTACTTGCAACGAAGTCATTAAAGATGCTGACGGTAATATCACCGAGCTGCACTGTAATTATAACCCAGACAGTAAGAGTGGCAACGATACCAGCGGTATTCATGTAAAAGGTGTGATACACTGGGTCAATGCAGCAGATGCAGTACCTGCTCAAGTGAGAATGTACAATCGTTTGTTTACTGTGGATGATCCTGCCAATGCAGAAGGTGATTTTAAAGAGCATATCGCCCCCAACTCTATGGAAATTAATAATGCTGCTTTGGTCGAAAAATCGTTACTGAACGCTACATCAGGCGAGCAGTTTCAGTTTATGCGCAAAGGCTATTTCTGTGTGGACAGAGAGAGTAGCTCTGTACAATTAATCTTCAATCAAACAGTAGGTTTGAAAGATACTTTTGCCAAAGAAATGAAAAAATAAATTTACCCTTTTTGACTTTTTTATTTTTATGAAAAAGCCCCCTACATCATTTGATATAGGGGGCTTTTTGCGAGAGAAAATTATCAGGTATTACCAATTTTTTTCACCTGATTTGCTAAATTCTTTGGGCTTTACTATCGTGAATACACGGGCAATGTTGAACCCAAATCTGAATCCGCCGTCACTCCATTTGTCTGTAGTTTGTCCAATAAAAGTACGCTCAGTCATACCCATTGAATTGGTGAAATGCAATTGAAATACATGACCGCCTGTTTCGATATCAAAACCTGCACTGAGTGAATTGCTTGTTCCGGTGAGTTGATTAAATTGATAATAATATTCAAGGTTTAAAGACACTCTTCTGTTGAGTTTGATACGCCCACCCGCACCGAGGGCAAAGATGTCATTCGGTTCGGAATCAGTATTCACAAAGTTGTAATGCACATGCGTGGGCATCAATTGCAGCGTAAACAAATTATTGAATTTGCGAGCAATCAGTAATTGGTTAAAAAAGTATAAGCGATTGCTGAATGGGTATTTTTCGGGTGACACTAATGAACGACCCAAAAGCTTACTAGACTCTAATGATGTGATAGACATACCCCCCACATAGCTCAGAGTAATAGGCATGTCGTCATTTTTCGTTTGACGCAGTATCCGTGCATTTACGAAGCCATCATATTCTTTATACAATGAGCTACGTCCGATACCTACAGTAATGTCTTTTGTTATACCATAATCAAGCCCAAGACGAATAGTTGCACCATCTAATCCAAAAAAATCATGCACGCCGCCGCTCATGGTGCTAAAACGATGCGAAATTTTGAAGTCTAAAATTCCTTTTCCAGTTTGCTCTATCGAATGTCCATTGATAAGGCGTGTTGTTTTGAAAGAAGCATAAACATAGTCTTTGGGAGCTTTACCGCTGCTTTCGGCAAGCATATTGCTCAAATCATCCGTACTATCAGTCTGTGCCAAAGCAGGTACAGAAATGCCCAATAGGGAACTTAAAAATAAGGGGAAGAAAAAATGTTTGCGTATAGATTGCATAATGAAATAAATAGAGTGAGATAATTTTTTTGAGATACTGTTATGCTTTTTTCAAGATACAGTTAATCTTAATAACGGATTCTTTTCCTACTTTGTCGGATACCACATTGGGTATGGCAACTTTATAATCGGCTAATTTTACCGTAAATGTTGCATTTAGCGTAATTTCAGTCCCTTTTATGATAATGATTCCCGGTATTTGTACCTCTTTGCTCACGCCATGTATGGTTAAATTGCCGTTCACTGTTGCATTATAGGTGCCATCTTTGGTCAGTGCTTGGGTAGAAGAGTACTTACCCTTGAAGTCAGCTTTGGGGAATTTATCCGATTCCATATAGTTTTCGTTAAAATGCTCTTGCATCAATGCGTTCTCAAATTTGAAGCTCTTAATAGGAACTTGAAATACGACATCGCTTGTGCTTGTATTGATAGCGGCAGCGGCTTCATTATTAATCGCTTCAATTTTCTCCGACGATTTTGCAGAAGTGGCATTAAAGCTGACTCTGCCACTACGGGTAATATGTTTTTGAGCAGATGTGGAAATGTTTATCCCCATGATTAGGGCAGAGAACAACAATACTATTTTCATAAAAAATGGTTTAAAAATGAAGAGCTTAGTTTTCTAAAGCACCTGTATTAATCCAACGGCGTACTTTATTAATGGTACAAGCGTCTAAATGGGTGGCATTTTTGGGCATTGACCCTAATTCTATTACTGCAATAAATTGATTATTGTCTGCCATTTTTTTGACACCAGAATATGTGTTGAGCGCATAGCCTCCGGCTGCTGTGGATGCGTCATGACAGCCGCTGATAGCACAGGAGTTATCTACTATTGGTTTAATGTTATTTCTCCAAGTAATAGAGTTTGTATCGCAAGTGCCACTAGGATACATTGCTTCCTTGTTGTCTTTATAACAACTCATTTGGGTGCCGATGAAAACGAGCGTAGCCGTTACTAGGGTTAATCCGATAATCTTTTTTTTCATTGTTTATGTTTGTTTGAAAATAGAATTTACTTAGGTGCTGTAGCAATTACACAATCTGTAAGTTTGACGTCGCCTACAAATCCACTGCAAAAACCTTTCACAGAAATATTGTCTTCTGCTTTGGCATTGAAATCATCACTACGCATGGTACACATAATTCCATTGAGTGCATCTTCTGTTTTGAGGACGATGTAGCGGTGTTTGTCTTGGTTTTCTTCTATTGATGCTACTACGCCACTTACTTCAAGTGCTTTATTGAGATACTTTGTGTTGGCACCTTGCTCATTTGCGACAAATTCCGAAAACAATTGAACTGCTGTAATTGTTAGTGCTTTTTCGTCGTTTACATCTTTGTGCGGCTTATGCATCACATAATAATAGACAGCACCTGCAACAGCGGTAATCAATAAAAGTGCAATAAAAAACTTTTTCATGTTTAATTGTTTCTGCGAATTTAAAATAATACTACGACACCTTGTGCTATATGTTAAAAAATAAATATAGTGTTCGCTTTGCCCTCCTCAAAGTATATGTAATCTCCTTTCTTATAATCACAGAAATTGTGATGGTCTTTAAAATCTTTCAGTTTATGAGGACAAAGGATGGAATACAGGTTTGTGTCATTAAAAAACCATAATCGATTCATAAAATATTCTTCTGACATGATTTGATCTATTAGTTGAAATATAAGCTTGTTGGATGCCTAGGAGAGATTTTAAAAAATAATGCTTATGTGGCTAGTATGATATTTTCTATTATTATATATACTGTTTATCCGTTAAATGAATATAAATAAAACAAGCAGAATTTAAGTTTGAAATGCAACAGGTTGTAAAAATAGTTTAATTGCCGAAAAGTAGTTTAGTTTTTTTCTAGGTCTGGCGTTTATTTTGGTTTGGGTAGCTAAGATTTGTTTATTTGAGTAATCGTTCAGGTCTGTTTTTCTGGTCAGACCAATTTAACATTAGAATGCCTTAGCGTATAAATCCCATCTTATTATAGAAGCTACCGTTTGGTCAGAGATAAGCTTCTTCGTTGTATAGTCATTAGCCCGCATCGGCTTTTTTTACGTGGCTTTTCCGACCCACTTTTAGTTTTGTGCCAAAGTTT
>JASGCQ010000123.1 GCA_030054025.1 Phycisphaerales bacterium
AAATTGCAACTGCAAAGCAGTAAAAAATATACAACACAAACTTTTGATTATCAATCTAAAATTCCAAAATACTGCTTTAAAAAGCAGGGTGTTTTTGGGGCAGATTACTCAAAAATACTGCTACTGCAAAATTTGGGTTTACGGAAAGTCGTTTGCCTATTTTAAAAACAACTGAAATACAAGCTGAAAGCGGTTATCAAGGCATTCAAAAGAAATACAGTAATGCTCATATACCACATAAAGGCAAAAAGAAATGTCCGCTAACCAAAATGTAAAAGAAAGAAAATTATTTGCTATCATCTAGCAGAGTAGTGGTTGAATATGCGCTACGAACTTTGAAAATATTTAGAATAGTAGCAGAAAAATATCGCAATAGAAGAAAACGCGTTGGACTTAGATCGAACTTAATTGCTGGAATTATAAACGATCAAGCAAAATAATTATTTATGAAAGAGGTCTATTATCCGCACAGTGAAAATTTTTAGAATACTCGTAGAAAAATATCGTAACAGAAGAAGACGATTGGGATGGATGCGCAAGCTTATTGCTGCAATCTCAAATTTTCAAAATAATTTATGTTAGAGGTCTAATAACTAAGAAATAGTGAGCTCCTGCTATGCATTGGCAATCCTTTGTTTGGCAGCCTCATAGAGTATCATGCCTGCTGCTACCGAAACATTGAGCGAGTCGAATGCTTTTGCCATGGGGATGCGAATGAGTTGGTCGGCACGTTTGATGACATCCTTACTAATACCTGAATCTTCTGCCCCCATAATGATGGCAGTTGGGATAACGAGATCGGCTTCGTAAACAGGTACGCTTCCTTTCATGAAAGTACCCAGTATTTGAATGCCATTGAGCTTGAGTAGATCAAGGGCTTGAGGAACAGAAGGTGTACGGCACAATAAAATTTGGGTTAAAGCACCTGCCGAAGTTTTAATAGCCTCTTCGGTAAGCGATGCTGTATTGGAGGTGGGCAATATCAAACCTTGTGCACCACAGCAGAGTGCGCTTCTGGCTATGGCGCCTATATTGCGTACGTCGGTTAGACCGTCTAACAGCACAAAGAGTGGTGTTTCGCCTTTCTCTACCACAAAGTCTATGGCTTCTTGCAATTCTATATACTCCAAAAGGCTGGTGTAGGCTATTACACCCTGATGTTGCGATTGGGTCATCCCATTGAGCTTCTCAACGGGTACTTGGCTAATGGGGATATTGCGCTCACGCGCTAATTGTTTTAAAATCGAAATTTCTTCGCCCGTAGCGGTACGCAAGAGAAATATCTTCTCTACAGAGATTCCATTCTCTAAGGCCTCAACTATGGGTTTTCTGCCAATCAACAAAGGCAAAGAGGGGCGACTAGGGCGAGGAGAAAAATTTCGTTTTTTGAATTCCATTTAATTAATTAGACAAAGATAGATAGTGGCAACTTAACAAGTACTCGTTCACTCAATTCTATAATTGTTACATTAGCGAATTGGTAAACTGATATAGACTAAGCCATATTGTGGAACACTTGCTGCACGTCATCATCTTCTTCCACACGAGCGATGAGTTTAAAAACATCTTCGGACTGTTCTTCATTCAGCGAAACAGTATTTTCGGGTATCCATTCTATTTCAGATGAAATAGGGGTAATTCCTCTTTCTTCTAATGCTTTTTGCATATTACCAAAATCGGTAAATCCGCAACGGACAATCAAATTACCCTCTGCGTCTTCTCCTAATTCTTCCAAACCAGCGTCTATCAATTCCAGTTCCAAATCTTCAGCACTCAATCCGGCAGGGTTTAGTTTGAACATACCTAAATGTTTGAACATAAAGGCTACAGAACCACTGTTTCCTAAACTGCCCCCGCCTTTGTTGAAATGAGAACGAACATTGGCAACGGTACGGGTAGTATTATCCGTAGCCGTTACAACCAAAATAGCAATGCCGTGTGGGGCATATCCCTCATACAATACTTCGTCATAATTGCTGGTGTCTTTTCCTAAGGCATTCTTAATCGCCGACTCAATACGGTCTTTAGGCATATTGACAGCCTTACCATTTTGAATGACGCGGCGGAGCATAGGATTGGTGTCTGGGTCAGTACCACCTTTCTTCACTGCGATAACGATTTCTTTGCCAATACGGCTGAATTGCTTTGCCATACGATCATAGCGAGCAAACATGGTGGACTTTCTTACTTCAAATATGCGACCCATAATGTTGAATATTTCTTATTTATGTTGATTTTTTTGTAGAAGGCTGCAAAAGTAAGGCATAATTTGGCAATGAGCAAGATGCAAAAAGACCGACTTCTTTGAGGCTATTACCACTTCAATTCTTCATCTCCCGATTTTTGAGCAGGGAATAATCTTCGAGAAACGATTTTTTCTATTTGCCTTTCCAGAATCAGCTTGGCGATTGCCATAGGTACGTCTTCTTGTTGCATTGCAATTTTCAATTTGGGTTCCAACACATCCAATTTGTACAACAACTGAAAAAAAACAGCACTATTGTATTGCAACATATAAGCCACTTTGGGCATCAAGGCATTCAAAAAATCTTCTTCTGAAATATAAGATTCTTCGCTCAGGCGGAGGTCTTCAGGAAGTGCTTTTACCAGTGCTTTTTGTTCGGTATCATTCAGCGACATAGGTACAAAATTACAGTTAAATTCAACTTTAGGACAAACGATATTTTCTAAAAGTTCCTTTCAGAAAACTATATTTGCACACTCAAACAGGAAAGCATGAATAAAACAATTTTTGTAACAGGTGCCACATCAGGATTTGGAAAAGCAATTGCCACATTATTTGCTCAAAAAGGTTTTGATGTCATCATCAATGGCCGACGAAATGACCGTTTACAAGCCTTAAAACAAGAATTGGAAACACAATTTCAATCCAAAGTGATAGCCCTTTGCTTTGATGTAAGGGATAAAGATGCCGTAAACCAATCTCTCTCCGAACTCAAACAACAAGTTGCCCAAATAGATATTCTGGTGAACAATGCAGGGCTTGCTGCAGGCTTGGCAACTATAGACGAAGGCGATACGGACAACTGGGACAGAATGATAGACACCAACATCAAAGGCTTGCTATATGTTACCCGCCAAATTGCACCTATGATGCGTGAACAATGCAGTGGTCATATCGTCAATATAGGCTCAACCGCAGGTAAATTGGCATATAAAAATGGCAATGTTTACTGCGCTACCAAATTTGCTGTAGATGCACTTTCTCAATCTATGCGTATTGATTTGTTGCCTTATGGTATAAAAGTTACTGCTATTAACCCTGGTATGGCTGAAACAGAATTTTCTTTAGTTCGATTTGCCGGCGATGAAGCAAGAGCTGCTAAGATGTACGAAGGGGTAAGTGCACTCAAAGCCGAAGATATTGCTGATGCTGTTTACTATTGCGCCACTTTGCCGCCCCATGTTTGTATCAATGATCTGACCTTGACTTGTCTGACCCAAGCTAATGGATTTTATTCCATTAAGGAGGCAGAAAGAATTACCAACAAATAGCCAAAATGATGAATACCCATTGGTATTTTGCCGACCCGCAAAGCCCCCAATCAAAGAGGTGCTAATGAAAACCAAATCGGGCTCATTAGGCAGTATCTGACTAGAAAAACAGACCTGCATGATTCACAAATAAAGAAACTTTAGCTATTCAAACCAAAATAAACGCCAGACCAAGAAAAAATCAAACTACTTTTCGCCAATTAAACTATTGTTACAAGTTGTTGCATTTCAAACTTGAATTCAGCCAATTCTAATTCTATTCTAAAATAAGCAAATAAAAAGCAATCTTTTTTAAAACATTTTTTGTACCAAAACCCTTACCAGTAAAGACTTTCAACGCACCACCAACAACTTTGATCCACGTGGAGAATTTTAAATGCATTAGAGGGTGTTTTTAGAACCAAAAATAAAACGAGAGAGACATTTGCCCCTCTCGCTCTGATTATTGTTTTGAAAATTGTTGTTGATTTTTGGGTTAATGGACAAAATAGTTGGTAAAATTCGCTATAATGCTTTATGGTAT
>JASGCQ010000124.1 GCA_030054025.1 Phycisphaerales bacterium
AAGGCATCTTTTAAAGCAAAATAATTATCAAAAACTGCTTTAAGTTGATTTACTTCTTGTTTTACTTCTGCTGGCTTTTCGGTTGTTGTTGCAGTTGTTGAATGATTATGTCCTGAATGGTCATCAACTTTTGCTTCTACTTTTGGCGTTTCGGTTTTAGCAACTACTTTTTTTTCACGGTCATATTGGCAACAACCTGGAAGTTTTGCGTAAACATCGTCTGGTGCAAGAAATTTGTCGCTATCGTAACCACTCAATGCAATACGTTTTAATATTGCATCTTGATTGGTTTTTTTTGCATCATAAGTTATAGTAGCCATTTTGGTGTCTTTGTTCCAATCTACTTTGGCTATTTTCTTTTTATTACCTGATTTTTCAATGGTAGTTTCACACATACCACAGTTACCATATATTTTTACGCTTTCGGTTTTAGCGTTTTTGATTTGTGCATTACAAGCTGTGAACGATAGCAATACAGTTATTGCCATCAATATTTTTATTGATTTCATTTTTTTGAAAATTTAAAAATTTTTGAATTGAATTAAATAAGAAAGCATAGATTATGCTTTCAATTAGACAGTCCTATGGCTGTCAAAGTAAGAATTTAGCCTATATTAGGTGGTGTCCAAATGGAAACAAAACCATCAGAAAGATAGTTTTCGTTGTAGTATAATTTTGCTTTTTTGCTCTCCGCAAAGTAAGTTTTAGCTTTTATTTCAGCATAAGATGGTATTGTAAATGCAAAATGAATAGTTGGGCAACTGCAATTTGAGTTATTGCATTTACCATCGCAATCGTTACTGTCTTTGTCGTTATGAGATTTATTTTTTTTGCAACAGTCTTTTTTTGAGCTTTTTTCGCTTTTAGATTTTTTGCAACAAGATTTCTCTGTCTTTGTTGCTTTTGTTCCACAAGCATAAGTCAGCGTTGGTGTCGCAAAGAAACCAAGTGTCAAGATGATGAGTAATATGTGAAACTTTTTGGCCATTCTATTTATTAACGGTCAAAGGTACAAAATAGTTTTCAATTGTCCGACTTTCAATGTTTGCAGGGTGTCTTTTAGAATAGCCGATAACTCGTAAATATGCGAAACTATTCACTTATTTATACAAATCCAAATAAGTGCTTAAAAATTTAAGGGTCAATGATTAGGTTTCAAAATGCGTAATGCGTATTTTGTATTGCTAATTGCGTATTTTGTATTACTGTTACCCAAGATAAATTTCACAATTAAGGGTGGCTATTGGAACGCCCTTTCCTCCATTTTGATGCAACTAAACAAACAACATTGATAGGAACAAAAGTAGCCATCATAGAAAAATATAAACAGAAAAGAAAGCGAACAAAACCTAATATTCCAACCAAAAAGTACCCAAAAGAAAAAGCACCCCCTGTTTTCAGATCGCTATCAACTTTTGAGCAATAGCAATACTTTCAAGGTAGCAAATGCCCTAATTTTGAATAATCTTGGACAACAAGCTATCGAAATTAAAGATAGTGCAGATTTCTAATCCGACACGAACTTGTAGGTATCCTTTTATGTGAATATTTTTTATATTTTATTTACCTCGCTGTTCGGTAGTTAGCGTGGCATTCGCCCGTGCCGCTACGGACGGGCATCCCGAACCACAGAAAATGCGAACGTGCCTACCGCAGGCAGGTTTGTAATCCGCACACACACAAAGCAAAGCCCAAAAGCTGCAGCCCAAGCCCCACCTACGTCAGATAGAGGCGGCACGAAGTAGAGCCGATAGCTGGAGACCCAAAGTTTGATAGCAAGACGATAGCTTAATCGCTCATAAAAAGAAAATGGGCAGATGCAAATTGTCAAATTAGCTAATTACCGAATGAACTAATTGCCTAATTTTGCGCCCTTATGTTACTTTCTTTACAAAACTTAAGTTTTTCCTTCGGTGCGCGCAAGATGCTGGACGAAGTGAATTGGCAAATTGGCAATGATGAGCGTATTGGGCTTGTGGGTGTAAATGGTGCGGGAAAATCAACTGTTCTTCGATTGATGACAGGGGCATATTCGCCCGATGGTGGTACAATCAATAAGCCAAAAGATGTCAGTATTGGTTTTTTCAACCAAGATTTGTTGAGCTTTTCCACCTCCGATTCTATTCTTAAAGTGGGGATGCAGGCTTTTGAAAAGGCGCATCAGATAGAGCAAGACATGAACGATATTCTAGCTGAGTTAGAATCGAAACCCGATGACGAAAAATTATTAGACGATTACAGCCATGCTTTGCACGATTTTGAATTGGCGGGCGGCTACGAAATGGAACATAAAACCGCTGAAGTATTGGAAGGGCTTGGTTTTACAACCGAAGATTTACAACGTCCTTATGACCAATTTAGCGGTGGATGGCGGATGCGCGTTTTGCTGGCAAAAATGATGTTGCAAGCACCGCAGCTGTTGTTACTAGATGAGCCTACCAACCACTTGGATTTGCCTTCTATTGAATGGTTGGAGCGTTATTTGCAAAGTTATCCGGGTTCTGTAGTAGTGGTATCGCATGACCGTCATTTTTTGGATAAAATGGTAACCAAGATTGTGGAGGTATGGCAGCGTGATTTGGTGCAGTATTCGGGTAATTACTCTTTCTACTTGAAAGAAAAAGTAGAGCGTATGGAGCTGCAACAACGCGCCTATGAAAATCAACAAGATTATATCAAAAAAGAAGAGCGTTTTATTGAGCGTTTCCGAGCGCAAGCTACCAAAGCTGCACAAGCGCAATCTGCTGTAAAGCGTTTAGAAAAATTAGAAATGATTGAGGCACCAGATGCCAGTGTCCCCGTAATGAATATCAATTTTGATATCGCCATCCAGCCAGGGAAAATCATTTGCACCTTAGATAAGGTCAGTAAGTCTTATGGTAAATTGACGATTTTGAAAAATACGACTGCCGAGATTATGCGCAGTGATAAAATCGCTTTGATTGGAGCCAATGGTAAGGGTAAATCTACTTTGTTGCGGATTATTTCAGGAGCAGAGCAAATTGAAGGAGTACGCAAGCCTGGGCATAATGTAGAGGAGAGTTTCTATGCACAGCATCAGCTAGAGTCTTTGGATATCAATAATGAAATATTGGAAGAATTAAAACTCAGTGGCAGTGGCAAAACTGAAGTAGAATTGCGTCAAATGTTGGGCTGCTTTTTGTTTAGTGGAGATGATGTGTTTAAGAAAATAAAAGTGCTTTCTGGAGGAGAAAAAGCTCGTGTGGCATTGGCCAAAACCATTGCTGCTAAAGGTAATTTCTTGATGCTGGATGAACCTACCAACCACTTGGACATGCAATCGGTAGAGATGCTGATAGATGCCTTGAATAAGTACCAAGGAACTTTAGTGTTGGTGTCGCATGATCGTTATTTTATCAGCAAAACGGCCAATAAAATATGGGAAATTGAAGATGGTCTGATCAAAGAATTTAAAGGACCTTACAACGAATGGTTGGTGTACAAACAAGAGAAAGCGGCGCGCGAAAAAAAGGATGTAGCCCCTGCTCAGGCTACAGCCAAGGTGATCCCAAAAATCGAAAAGCAACAAGTGACTGATGATGAACAAAGAACTTTGAAAAAAGATTTGCAAAACAAGCAAAAGGCATTTCAGAAAATTGAAGAAGATTTGAATCGTTGTAAACCCGAAAAATTGAAGGTGGAGGCTTTACTGGCCGACCCTTCTGTATATCAGGATAAAGAGAAGTTCAGAAAATTGGACGAACAATACAAGCAGTTGACAAGCCAGTTTGATGCCCTGAGCAAGCAATATGACAAAGCTTTTGAGGAATTAATGGCTTTGGAAGAACAAATGTCTTAAATTGCTTACTTGTGAACAATACGATTCGAAATATTGCTTTACTCATCAGGCGGCGTAGCAAGCAAAAGTAGATCATCAAAGCCACTTTGGTGTTCAACACATTGAAGGAGTTATACCAAAATGAAAAAATAATTAGTCCAATATTTGGTTGTTTCTTTTTTTTGTAG
>JASGCQ010000055.1 GCA_030054025.1 Phycisphaerales bacterium
TACTTTTGTTCCTATCAATGTTGTTTGTTTAGTTGCAGCAAAATGGAGAAAGGGTACTCCAATAGCCACCCTTATTGTGAAATTTATCTCGGACAACCGTATCTTAAATAATGAAAAATCAACATGCTGTGAAACTTGACAAATAGCAATAATCAAGCCAGTTGACATTTTTGCATTAAATAGAGATGCTCCTGAAATAATGCTTTTGGCTTACTTGTGTCCGACCTTGTAGTTGCAAGGTCGAGTATGGATTCCAAAGCTAATATTTTACTACCTTTGCACAAATTATTTTTATATGAATTGGAGCACTACGGGCATGATGGAGGAAATGAACAGCAATTTGCAAAAATTGGCAAAAGGCTATGAGACCTTACAATCTATCGAAGAAGTGGATGTAGCCATTACCCCTAAAAAATTGGTATGGCAATGCGATAAAGTAAAAATGTATCATTATGTGCGCGATACTCCGGCAACTTGCAAAATACCTGTATTGGTTTCTTTTGCAATGCTCAATCGCCACGATGTACTCGATTTGCAGCAAGACCGCAGCTTGATGAAAAAATTGCTCGAGAAAGGTTTGGATGTCTATATCATGGATTGGGGCTACCCTACCAAGTCGGATCGTTTCTTGACGATGGAAGATTATATAGATGGCTATATGAACGATGCGGTGGACTTTTTGCGTAAATACAACAGCGTGAAAAAAATTCACATGATGTCTATCTGTCAAGCAGGTACCTTCTCTATGATATATGCCTCCTTGTACCCCGAAAAATTGCAAACACTCACTACTTTTGTAGCACCATTCGATTTCTCTACCAATAAATGTATGCTCTTCAAATGGACCAAATACATTGATATTGATACTATGGTGGATACTTTGGGTGTGATACCTGGCGAGATGATTGACGAAGCTTTTGGCATGATGAAACCGAGCATGAACATCAGTAAATATCTTGGAGTGATGAACTCGCTCGAAGACAAAGAAAAAATGCTCAATTTCTTGCGCATGGAGCATTGGAAAGCCGATTTGCCTGCCATAGCCGGCGAAATGTACCGCAAATACATCAAAGACCTCTTCCGCAACAATAAACTCATTAAGGGTGAATTTGAACTAGGTGGTCGCAAGGTAGATTTGAAAAAAATGACTGTGCCCTATCTCAATGTATATGCTACGGAAGATACAATCATTCCTAACGAAAGCACTTTGGCTATCATGCCCAAAATAGGCAGTATAGACAAAGCCGAATATGCCTTCCCTGGTGGACATATTGGTGTATTTGTAGGCGGAAAATCGCAAAAAGAATTAGCCCCTTCCGTTGCCAAATGGGTAATGGAGCGTAGCTAATACTCATAAAAGCTATACCAAATTAAAAAAGGGCTAAATTTCATATCTAGCCCTTTTTTAATACACAAAATTGTAACAGTAAACATACTCTATGTGCTGTTTCCTTTTGACGACTGATTACCTACCTTCGTGTTCCAAAAAGATATTTATGGGCAAAATAGCCATCAACATAGCCACTGGCAGCATACAAAAAAGCGACACCATTGTAGGTATAGATTTAGGCACCACTAATAGCCTCATTGCTATTGTAAGAGAAGACTCCAAACAAGCAACTGCATTGCGTGAGATAGATGGACTTACATTAGTGCCATCGGTAGTTCATTTTGACGCTTTCGGCAATCCAAGTGTGGGTGTTCAGGCTGCCGAGAAATTAATTTTGGAACCTCAAAACACCATTTACTCCGTAAAAAGATTGATGGGAAAATCGTACAAAGATGTATCCAAAGAAAGTGAATTTTTCTCTTATAAAGTCATTGACGACAACACGGATGCACTCGTAAAAGTTCAAGTAAACGACCAGTTTTATTCGCCCATCGAGCTGTCCTCACTTATACTCAAAAACCTCAAAACAAGGGCAGAACATATCCTGAAAACTCCGGTCAACAGAGCTGTCATTACAGTACCAGCATACTTTAACGACACTCAACGCCAAGCCACCCGCGATGCAGGAAAATTGGCAGGATTAGATGTACTTCGTATTGTAAACGAACCCACAGCCGCTAGCCTTGCCTATGGCATGGGACTAAAGGTCGATGAAGAAAAAACCATAGCCGTATATGACCTTGGTGGAGGAACTTTCGATATGTCTATATTACACATTCATAATGGTATTTGCGAAGTATTGGCAACCAATGGCGATACCTATTTGGGTGGCGATGATTTTGACCATGCGATTGCCGATTATTGGATGAATATTTACAATATCCCAGCTGACCATACTCTAAAGCAAAACTTCCGACTAGCGGCAGAGGCTGCCAAAAAGCAACTTTCTCACAGCGAACACTATGAAGCTAGTGTAGGCGATTATCAATTATCCTTGAGCAAAGAACAATTTGAACAAATTGTGATGCCTTTGGTACAGCGCAGTTTGGATTGTTGTGCCAAAGCTCTGCAAGATGCACAATTAAGTACCGACAAGATAGATGAGGTACTGATGGTGGGTGGCAGTACCCGTGTTACTTTGGTGAAAGAATCCGTTAAAAAATTCTTTGGCAAAGAAAAATTGCATGATGAACTGAACCCCGACGAGGTAGTTGCCCTCGGAGCAGCCATTCAAGCCGATATCCTTTCGGGCAACAATACCGAAATGTTGTTGCTCGATGTAAGCCCCTTGAGCCTCGGCATCGAAACAATGGGCGGCTTGATGGACATACTCATACCCCGTAATTCAAAAATACCCAATAAAGCAAGCCGACAATACACCACACATATTGACGGTCAGAGTTCGATGCGCATTTCTGTTTTTCAAGGCGAAAGGGATTTAGTAAAAGACAATCGTGAATTAGCCTCTTTTAATATGAAAGGTATACCTGGAATGCCCGCTGGACTAGCCAAAGTAGAAATCAGTTTTTTGATTGACGCAGACGGTATCCTGAAAGTAACTGCCAAGGAATTGCGCAGCGGAGTAGAACAAAGTATAGAAGTGACTCCCAAATATGGGCTTACGGATGATCAAATGGAGCAAATGCTCCTCGATTCTCTCAGCAATGCCAAAGAAGACATGCAAAACCGTGCATTGCTTGAAGCCAGCACCGAAGCACAACAAATGCTGGATACCGTAGCTCGATTCTTACAAAAAAATTTAGCGATGCTCAATGAGGAAGAACATTTATTGACTCAAAAACAGATGGATATACTTAAAGAAAGTATTGAAAAGAAAGATAAAAACTTGATTCAAAAAGAGACTGAGCAACTCAACGAAATCACTCGCCCCTATGCAGAACGATTGATGGATGAGGCTCTTAAAGATGCCATGAGAGGAAAAAAAATTCTTTAAGCGTAGATATTATCCACCCTTGGCTAAGATTTGCAAATAGCTCAATAAAATTTCATTATAACATTTTAGGTTACAAATTCTTAATTTGCTGCTTCAACATTTTTGAATTATTCAAAAAAATTAATAATGAAGCAACTATTTTGCCTATTCGGATTATATACTATATCCTATAGCTCTTTTGGTCAGCAAGCTGAAGGGCATCAAAAAACAGGGGATAAATTTGGCGTTTCTGTTTTTGCAAACAGCCATACGCTACACCCTACCAAACGTGCCGACATTGGTTTGGCTGAAAAACTATCGGCACAATTCCCTAAATGGTATATAAGCACTGATCGTTGGACTGGCGGTTTTAAAGATCTTACTGGACCAGGAATTGTAGTTTCTGGTGATGCTCTTAGCGACAAAGTAGCTCTTGTGATGAATAATCAGTTGAACGTTGTAGGAGTAAAATCCTCTGATTGGGTTTTGAGCGGACAAGCCACCAATGCTGACCATTATCAATATCTCTATTACACACAATCTGTGGCGGGCAACAAAGTGGCGTTTTCAACCATGACATTCCGTTTTACACCTGACAACAAATTGGTTCGTATCACAATGAATGCTTATGGCAACCCAAATCTTTCCTTAGTGCCGACAATCAGTACAGATAAGGCTTTAGAAGTTGCTGTTTCTGATTTGGACGGTGCTATTGTGAGTGCGAAATCCATTCAAGACAATTGGGAGTGGTTTCCTATTCCTTCAGAAAATGGATACACCCTACATCCCGCATACAAATTTTTGGTGGAAGGTAGCCTACAAGAGTCTAGTAGTGTACCATTAAACATGACAGGATATGTAGATGCCATTAATGGAACATTATTGTATCGAGATAATGAGACTAAAGATGTTACGAATCTTAAGGTAGTAGGGAATGTTTACACCAATGGCTATTTGAATCCCACAACAAAAGTAGGACTACCTTATGTGACCGTAAAAATAGGAGCCACTACTTTATTGGCAAATGATACGGGTTTTGTAAGTAGTACTGCGTTTAGTATCCCAACCAATGATTCCGTTTTCCTAAAAGGCAGATGGTCTATAGTAAAATCAGCAAAATCTTCCAACAAAACTCCTGTTGCTTATATTACCGTCAGCAAATTAGATTCAGATTATACGTTCCCCAACACCACTACACTCGGTATTGCCAGCAGCAGCAGGCATATCAATGCCTACTATCATGTTAATACAGTACACGATTTCATGAAAAAACAATACCCTAGTTTCACAGGTTTGGATTATCCATTAGTCACCAATGTCGATGTTGCTGGTACCTGCAACGCCTATTACACAGGAGGAGGTGGTTCTTCAATTAATTTCTTTCCTGCGGGTGGTGGCTGCGTTTCTTTTGCAGAAATTCGAGATGTTGTTTATCATGAATACGGGCACGGAATTGTAGATAAACTATATACTTCGCTTAAAGGTTCGGGCATTGCCAATGGCGGCTTAAATGAAGGGCAGGCTGATGTTTGGGGGCTTTCTATTACCGAAAACGGCATTTTAGCAGAAGGTTCTATGGGTGCAGGCACATTTATTCGCAGATACGATTTAGCTCCAAAAGTATATCCTCAAGACCTTACTGGAGAAGTACATGCCAATGGCGAGATTATTGCAGGTGCATGGTGGGATTATGGTGTAAATGTGGGCAGTGTAGCCGAAATGGCTAAGTTGTTTGCCAAAACACTATATGATGTACCCGATGGTCCTAATGGAACAGAAGGCGTTGTTTTCCATGCAGTTTTAATGTCGGCCTTAATCAATGATGATAATGATGCAGACCTTTCCAATGGTACGCCTCATTTCACTCAAATTGTAACCGCCTTTGCCAAACATGGTATTTACCTCTTAGAAGACGTGGATATTGCTCATACAGAGCTCCCTCATCAACCCAAATTGACCCCAATCACAGTCAATGCATCATTGTCTGTGACTAATCCCTATTTCTTTAAATCATTGATGTTGGTTTACCGCAACAATCGTTTATCTGGAGTTGTATGGGATACTATAGTGATGAACAATCTAGGTTCATACAGTTTTACGGCAACTATTCCTGCTCAAAGCGAAGGCACTATTGTCGACTATTATTTTGCAGCAAAAGATTTAGTGAATATTCAGGGCGTTTTCTTCCCTTATAATTACTATCCGGCATCAATGGCTCCGGAAAATACGGTGAATATATACCATCAATTTGGAGTAGGCATCACAGCACAACAAAAAATAGATTTTGAAACACCTGTGAATAGCGATTGGCAATTAGGTCTTTCCAGCGACGGGGCGACAGTGGGTAAATGGATACAAGCGATACCCATTGTGGCATACAATAGTGGACTTATGAGCCAAACGGATAAAGACCACACTTCGGGAACTGGAAAGTGTTTAGTAACTGGAAACGCCCCACTCGCAACCTCTAGCGCATATACTGCTAGTGTAAAAAATGGCTCAACAACAGTTTTGACCCCAATGTACGATTTGAGTACTTATACCAATCCTATTATAGAATTCTACCGTTGGTACGGAAATGGAAGAGGCTACTACCCTAAAACCGTAAACTGGAGAGTACTATTATCGAATGGTAGCCCAGTCATCTACAGAGATGTTGATTACACTACTCAGTCCGACTATCAATGGAGAAGAAGAATGTTTAAACCTTTAGAAGTATTTTCATCGGCCAGTCAAATGCAATTGAAATTTATCGCTACTGAGGCTCATCCAACTACACCGGCAGGTTCTTTCGCATTAGTAGAAGCAGCAGTTGACGACATCGTTATTTACGAAGGCATTGAAACCAGCTCAGGTATTGCCAAAGCTCCAAAAGCATTAGCGAAAATATACCCCAACCCTGCCGTGCAAACTTTAAATATCGAATTACCTGCTACCTATCAAGAATTGTCTATCACATTATATAATATGTCGGGTAAACTGATAAGCACTGTACCGGTAACAAATGGTGCTACCAAATATGCCATAGAAACTAAAAATATGGCTGCTGGTCAGTATATGCTTATGATTAAAATGGACAAAACTATCCAAACAAGTACAATTACGATACAAGCTCCATAAACAATTTTATATTGGGGCATTACGATCCAAATTGATAAGGCACTTCAACCCTGCGTTGAAGCAGCCTTATTCTTTGAAAGACAAGGGAGTGGAACGAATAGAGTATCAATTTTTACTGAAAAAATGTTTCTTTTTTTGCCACAAAATTTGGTGAATTGAAAAGTTCTTTTACCTTTGCAGTCCCAAAAGGGAATAAAAGAGTTCTTTTATACAGATTAAAAAATGCGGAAGTAGCTCAGTTGGTAGAGCACAACCTTGCCAAGGTTGGGGTCGCGGGTTCGAGTCTCGTCTTCCGCTCTAAAGCAAGTTTTCCAAACCTAATTCGGTTTGGATTTTTTGTTTTTAATAAAATAGCAATAAGGCGTATATTTATTGCTGAGTAGCCAAGCCCTGGTGGTGAAATTGGTAGACACGCAGGACTTAAAATCCTGTTGACAGCAATGTCAGTGCGGGTTCAAGTCCCGCTTGGGGCACCGAAGGGGACAGAGAGGAATTAACCTCATTCTGTCCCTTTTCATTTTCCCCTGTAATACTTGATAGGCTTGCAATCAGAGAAAAAACGGAATTTATTTTTGTGGTTCGAAATGACCTATTTTCACGATTATAGATAATTCCTTCGGGAAAAATAAGTTTTTGTAGCTTCTCTTTTCGACTGTAATCGCTGGAAGCCCATACAGTAGCCAATTCTGTTGAAAGCTGCAATGCTTTTTCAATAGCAGATTCAGGGTTCGAAATCCCATTTCCCATTTTGCCAATCAAATGATTAATTTCATTGCGCTGCTGTTGTAATTTTAGATGAAACTTCTCGAATATTTCCTTAGTCATTTCATTATTGACATAATACCTTTCCTCAATTGATTCCATCTTCTTTTCCACCTCCGCCAATTGTAATTGGTAAGCCTTCAAATCACTTTCGTTTTCCTTATTTAATTCTTTCCATATCAAATTCATTTGAACCTTTAGAGGTTCAATTAATTCAGATTTGATACTGATAGCATTCAGCATCTCCACAAATTGAGCATTGAGCTCTTTGGCACTTCGGTTACATTTACAACCACTCTTTCTGCATTTGTAATACCATAAGTTTTTAGCCTTTACCAAATAACCCGTAAAAGGAGTACCACAATCATCACATTTAATGAATATTTTAAGCGGTACTTCATCCCTTTCCATTTGATGAGGTACACCATAACCCCTATTGGTTCTACTGACCTCATTTACCTTTAAAAAAAGCTCCTTGCTAATCAACTTTTCATGTGTGCCTTCTACAACCTTTCCATTCAACATACCATGAACGATTAAACCACAATAGAAAGGATTTTTCAATATTTTAGTGAGCTTTTGCTTGTATATCTTCAAACCCATTGCAGACAACCGCTCCAATACCTCTTGGTTACTCATGCCTTCCCCTTTCCATACAAAAGCCTTCCTTATCTTCTTGCCTGTATCATTCACTACTATTTTCCTTACCCCTTCCCTACGGATAATATCATAGCCAATAGGAGGCATTGCCACCCATATCCCCTTTTCAAATTGCCCTTTCATACCAGCAATAGTCCTTTGCTTCCTTAACTCGTTATCATATTTGGAAAATACGAATTGAATAGACTGTTGCAAAACACCCCCTGGATTTGAAGTGTCCGCAGGTTGTGTAACCGCAATAATATCTACTCCGTATTTATCCCTTAGCTCTTCCGCTAACTTAATAGCTCCGCCACCTGTACGAGAAAACCTGTCAAGGATATAAACAAGAATATGAGAAATTTTACCCTTATGTTGTTTAATATAGGTCAGCATTCTTAAAAACTCCTTTCGACCATCCGTTTTGGCACTCTCATAAGTTCCCCCGAAATAAGCCGCAATTGGCATTTGATTACGCCCTGCAAATTCTTCAATTGTCTTTTTCTGTGTTTCCAAAGAAAGGTTCTTATCCGCTTGCTCTTTTCCCGATACTCGTGTATAAACTACTACATTCCGAACACTCGGATTAACAATGTTCTTTTGACTGCTTTTAGCAAAAGAACTAAACTCTGTTAACTGGCTCATGCTGCTTTTTTTTGATTGTTTAAAATAATTATTGTATATTCACTTGCTTGATTATCATTACTATTAGGGTCGTTTTGAGGGCAAGCTAAGAGTATTTTAGCTAAAATACAAAGATTTTTTGATATTTCCAAAGCCTCCTCATCCGAATAGTTTTCACAACCCTTAAAAGAGCGCAACCAATCAGGGTTGGCAAAGGGTAAAGGCAATACAAGCGTTTCATCTTGAATGACTTTCGTATCAATATTATGTATATCAGTTGGCAATTCACCATTGCTTTCAGGAATTGGTAATGGCTCGTTTATATTTGATGTTTCGTTTTCCATGTTGTTTGGTGTTTAGTTGATTTATCATTGTTGAGATAATTGGATTTGCTTTATAATTTGTTTTTTACTTGCCTTTTACTTGTTTTGTATTTTTTTCATTTTGCTCTTGAATTAACTCATATACTCTAATAGCAAGAAAGCCAAAGAATGCACCGATACCTAACTTTATAACACCTTCTTTACTTAGAGTAGGCATTTGTAGTTCGTTCCTTTTCGGAGTTGGAGCAAGAGGAAGGGGCTTTGTGGGAGGATTATTCGGAAGCGTTGTTTTTGCAGCCTTTTCCCTTATGGCTTTCATATAGTTATCTAACCATATTTCCTTTTGCAAATCTTCAATGGAAGCGGCGGGTTTACCGTTCAGTGTATTTGTTTCGGGTGTAGCATCAGATTTTTTTTCAGTGGGCGCGGTTGCTTTTGCTGTTTCCTTTACTTTTTGTACCGGATTTTTCTGATACAAAGCTCCATCTTCAAAAATGTTGATTTCAGAAGCGACATTAAAACGACCTTGATGACTGGCTACCCCTTTATCCACTGTAATAATAAAATCGCAGTTATGCGTTAAGGCTTGGTCGCCCTTGAACTTCCCACTTTTGGTCGCTTGTACAATACTGATGAATGAACGATTTTGATTTTCCCCTTTCAGCAGTTCTAAAAAATCATTATCTATACCTGCATTATTGATACTGTCAATAAAAATGAAACCAAACTCTTGCCTTTGTTGCAGAAAAGCCCGAATCTTATCCCTATCCCTTGTTTCAATCACTGTAACCTTACTACCGTCAATGTCCTTAAACTTTTCTTGAAGCGTTACACTTTCACCTTCTTCGGCAGCCACATACAAGACCTGCCCGAAATACTCCTGTAAATAATCGGCGAAGCGCAAAGCAAAATTGCTCTTGCCCCCTTTGGGCATTCCCCAAATGATACCCGAAAAGACCCTTGAAGGTTTACCGATGAGTTCAAGGAATTTACCCTCAAAGGCAAGGCATTCAAATTCTTTCTTAATCAAATCGTCCCCTGTAAACTCTTTGAGCTGTAATTGCTCTAATTTGGGTTCTGTGGATTCTGTAAGCGGATTTGTTGAGTTGAGAGGAACAGAGGACATTATATCCCCTGAAAGACTGTTCTTGGATTCATGTTGGTTAGGTGCTAACTGTGCTTTTGGATTACTTGCTGTTGTTGCATCAGCATCCTTCAAACTTTGCAATCGCTTATTTTGCTCTAAAGCTAAGTTCATTTCTTTCACATACTCAAATGCAGTAGTCTTACTGATTGAAAGAGTTTTGGCAATTTCTCCAAAACTTTTGCCTTGCTTTTTTAAGCGGAAGGCGATTAATTTAACGCTCATAGTGTTATTTTTTTATGGTTAACAAATAAAGAGCCTTGCAACCTTTTTTAGGTCAAGCATCTTTATATATCATGCCACAAATACAACACCAAAAAGGGGGCTTCGCTCCCCCTATGGGTACACCGATATTTTTTGTTTAGCTCAAAAAATTGCCCGAATAGACACAAAAAGAGCCACTATCAAAACTTTGATAGTGGCTCTTTGTCAGACAAGGCAACAATGGCAGTGCGCTGTCAGTTCTCCTTAAACTGTTCACGTTCGTAGGGTGGTAGTGCGTCAATAGCCTCTTTCAAATCGGCGTTGACTCGTTGCAATATTTTTTCTAATCCTGCAACTTCAAAATAGCTTCGGATAAACAATAAATCTTTGACCAATGGAACACCTTTTTTAAAGGTGGGCATTTTTAGTAACTTCTTATACAGTTCGGATTGATTAATGGGTTTTAATTTAGTGCCTGTAAGCAAATGGGCTAAACGAGCAATGTCGCTAACGGGGTTGTTTTCTCTCGGCACGACATTAAAGCCTACTTTCAAAAGGTAATAAATAGCGAGTAATTGTCGGGCTTGGGTGGATTCTTTGTCCGTAACCAGTTCAACAATTTCCTTATCAGTTTTATTATAAATAAACCTTTCTACGATGGGTTGTTGTTGATTGAATGAATTGATTTCAAATTTATCGTTTGGTTCAGTTTCTAAATATTTATCTCGCCTGCGAGAATGCAAAAAATGATGACTATAATCAACAAAATTCTTAACATATTGGGGTATCTTTTGTGCTTGAATCATTGAAACATAATCTTCGTAGATAATTTTCTTTTCAACAATCGCTCTTTCAAACTTGAAATACAGAAAGAATCCAACCTCGTAATAAGGCGTATATGAATTTCTGTATTTTTTCAACAAAATATCTTCCCTACTGGCAAAACCTCTATATATGTTCTCATCTTGGTTTTGAGCGTAGGCTTCAATTTCATCTAACATTAACAACAAATGGTCGGTTATTTCAATTTGTTGTTCAAAAGTATAATGTACCATGACCTCCAAATAATCCGTCATAAACTCACTGAACAATAAAAAGGATAAGTCCTCAATATACTCATTAAAAAATTCATCAGTTGGGGAGGGTATCATAGCTCTTGCTATCTCAACGTCTTTGTGTTTTGCCATGTCTAATTTTTTGTGTTATCATTCCGAACGTTCAGTCGTTCCGAACGTTCGGAACGCCGTTCGGAACGTGACTCGTCCTAAAATTACTTGACACTTTTGAGTGAATAAATTGATAAAAAAAGTACTTAATCCGACTATAATATTACGATGATTTTTTAATCCTGCCATTCCTTTACTTTTTTAGGCAAAATGCTTAGATTTTTTAACGGAACAATTTCAATATTGCATTTTACATTAAATTAAAATAATAATTAATTGAGAGATAAGGCAGATAACAACAAGTGAAAAATATCCGCAGCCATATTGCAAAAAAAAGGGTGTTTTTCCCCCTCAAGAAAGGGTGATTTTCCCCCTCGATATTGCTAAAATATATTGTACGTTTGAGGGTAATTGATGGAGTATGGAATTAATGTAAAAATGATTAGGATACTTTCTAAAATAAATTAGATGCCGTACATTAGCCAAAATATTGAATTAAGAGAAAGAGAAAAGACATAGAAAAATAATAGCGTTTCGCTATACAAGAAGCTGCCAATTCAAACGTTCAAAGAGTAAAAGAGAGCAGACAATGTATATGCAAAATGCCCGCACTAAAGTAGTGTGGGTATTTGCTGTACTTGCTCTCTAAGGCTTTGAACACCTGAATTGGCAAGATATAAGCAAAGCCCACGCTACTTTTTTGTTTGGTGGTAGTTGATGGGTACAGACTTTAACCATTAAAAAGCTGTTCTTAAGGAAAACAGTTCTCACCGAAAAATAATCTTGTAACAACCAAACAATTCGTATATCATTTATTTGTTCACAAAATAAAATTTACCAAAATGAGAAACATTAAATTTAGAGTAGCTCTATTTGCACTTTTCGCTTCAAGTCTATGGAGTTATAAAACTAAGGCGCAAACAGCACCGCCTTATGAATGTCTTGGAAATGTTCATGTTACAATTCCATCAAGTCCATTAGGAGTTACGGGGGGAGTAGCATTACCTTGTACACCCGTTTCGCCTGATTATACTAATTTTTATCGCTTACTTGAAAACTATATACCGCAAAATGGATTGGAAGATGCCTTGTATGTGCATAAAACGGTACGAATAGCAATACACGTTATTATGCCAACCTATCCTGCTGACCTAAACTATAAAACCACTGATGAACCCCTTATTCGTAGTTTTATGAATAAAGCTAATGGATACCTTACCAATAATGATGCGCCATCAGACCCCATTACCGTAAGCGGTAGGAATGCTTGGGTGTATGATACCCGATTTAGACTTGATGTGCAATCCATTGATTTTACGGCGGTCAATTTAACATTTGATGATGTATATGGTGCTGTAAGTCCTTCATCGCCTTATGACGTTTTGAGAAGCGCGGGACTATTTAATGATTTCAAAAATGTACTCAATGTGTTTATCATGTATTCAAATGTAAACACCACTCCTGGAGGGGTAACTTTCACAACAGGATATAGTCCATTTATTGTACTTAAAAATTATTACAGAGACCTTACATTTAGAAGCGACCCCGAAAGATGTGCAAATATTTTCCTACACGAAATGGGACACGCTTTTGATTTATGGCATACTTACAATTTAGATTATGGTCGTGGTGCTTGCTGTCCAGAAGATTTAGACGAAACGCAAATTGATTATTTACAAGATGTATTTGGCTCAACAGCAACTACTAAATTTAATTATCGTCCTTATGACAATGGAACTTATCCATCCCCTCCATTTGGAACAGTAGGAGATAACTATACTAACAATTTTATGGGCGGTCATCCATTTGGACACTACTATTCACCTATGCAATTAGGTCGAATGCACCGAAACGCCTATTTCGGTGAATGTCGTAGTGTTACTTACAATACTTATCCAGAAGATGACAATCACGACCATACAGGACAAGGTCAGAATCATCCCGTAGTCATTAATAATTCCGAAACGTGGGATTTTGACATTAAAATGTATAACGACATTGTTGTAAAAAAAGGTGCAACCCTAACCATAAAATGTCGTGTAATGATGCCACATTTGTCCAATATTATAGTTGAAGCAGGAGCAAAACTAATTGTAGATGGCGGTATTATAACTTCTGACCGAACAAACGATTTTTGGTATGGCATTTCAGTACTTGGAGATATTACCAAATCGCAAGATGTGGCAGGTAATCAAGGTATAATTCAAACTAAAAATGGAGCTACAATATCTAATGCACTACACGCAATAGTAGCAGGTGATGAAATTTATAAAGATGGAAATAAATCTGGCGGTATCATACAAGTTGATAACACCCATTTTTATAACAATAAGAGAAGTATTTCATTTTGGAAATTCGAGAACAAAGCAGTCTATCCCGCAGGAGTACACAAGCCCAATAGGTCATTTTTTAAAGCATCTTTATTTGACCTTGATGACGATTATCATTATGATGATAATCTTAACCCTAAACGCAAACCACAAGCTCAAATGTCGCTTTGGGATGTTGACGGCGTTATGATAAGCGGTTGTACTTTTGAAAACAAGATGAGCCTTGCTAAACGAAATAGGATAAAAGGGACTGGGTTTGGTATTGAAACATTTGAAGCCAATTTTACCATAGCTAATTATTGCCCTACTGCCGCTTCCGGTCCTTGTAGTGCAAGTACACTTGTTCCCAGTATTGTAAAAGGTTTTTCTAATGGGCTTTATGTTGAGGCGGTTGTTTCTAAGCCATTTACCGCTGTTAATACCGCCTTTTCGTTTAATAGTAACGGTATCAATATGAATGGCATTAGTAATGCAAAAATATACAACAATAATTTTGATGTTGCAAGTGACCCCTTATCTACTGCCGCATATACTCAAGGTATTCAAGCCTACGGTTCAAATGCTTTTCAAATTGAAAACAATAGTTTTGCTCCAAAAGTTTTAAGTAAAGACCTTAATAATATTGGGGTACGAATTATAGACTGCGGTAGTAATAAAAATAAAGTCAATAATAATAACTATACTGCCTTACATGTCGGTAATATGTCGCAAGGGCTAAATACTAATGGTTCACATCTATCAGAAACAGACAATACAGGACTTCAATTTTTGTGTAATACTTACGATAACTACTCATTTACAGGTTACAGTTCGAATTGTGATGAATATATTTATGGTTCAAGTTTAGTTTTGGACGGCATCAAAAGTAATCAAGGGGCTTTAGCAGAACCAGCTGGGAATATTTTTAGTGACCCTTGGGCAGTTTATCCTTTAGGTAATCAAATAAATATTAAAAATGCGCTTCCAATTTCTAAATATTATTTTAGTAATCTCCCAAGCGTTAGCCCTCTACAACAACCTACTGTTTATCCAACCGGTGCAGTAACGACTTATGGCTTATCATTACCTCCATTATGTGCGTTAATATCCGATGGAGGTACGACCACGACTACAACTACAAGCACAATTGGTGGTGTTTTAAGCACAACTACCTATTCAAGTTTAAGCATGGCTCTTAATGACACAACAATTAATAGAGAGGGGCTTATTATAGCTGCTTTACAAGGTATGCACTCCGCCTATGCAGATGCCGAACTCAGTATGTACTATATCAGTCATAATTATATTGCTCAAGGAATCGCACTCTATAATTCAATTTTATCCAATAATCCTTACCAACTCAATGTTAAGGAATTATATGAATTTAATCAAGGTTCGAGTTTGGTTCAATTATTAGCGGCACATTATCAAAACAATGTGTCAATGAATAGTCTTAGTAATACAGATATTGAAACACTGCATTATCTTACTGCTCATTGTCAAATGTGGGTTCGTTCAAAGGCTTGTGCTTGGTTGCATTTTGCTTTGGGTGAAGAATGTGCTGATGTACCGTTTGATTTACCTAATACTGCTCCCAATACACAAAGAGTAGCTTTAGAGCAAACAGAATCAAGTGTAAATATTAGTCCTAATCCAAGTAATAGTATTTTTACAATTCAATACAATCTTGAGCAAGATGCATTAATAAATGTAACTGATATTAGTGGTCGTAACATTGCTGAAATTAATTTGAATCATCTACAAAACAGCCAAAAAATAGATGCCAACAAATGGCAAACAGGCGTATATTTGTATAAAGTTGTTCAAGGTGGTAAAGCACTTTATAATGGCAAGTTGATTAAATATTAAATTTACCTACGTTTAACATAGAGCACTACTGTTAGTAAATCACTAACGGTAGTGTTCTTCAAAAAAATCTTACCATTTATAAGCTAAAAATGATTTATGCTATGGTAATCAATAAAAACAAGTGGCAGTATTCCTTAGTCCTAATGTTGTTGGTACTATTTGTGAATAGCAAATCAGATGCTCAAGCCTATTTTAATCGGTTATTCACCAATCAGGCAACAGGTTCACAATTTTTATCCTTGTGTCCTCAGAATAATCAAGGCAATTTTATGATTGCGGCTATGTCTAATGATAGTAGTGCCAAAACTCAAGGTATTAGGATTAGCCGAATGGATAGTTCTGGTTCTATATTTGCGAGCTCATTTTTTAATATTCCAGATTATCCTGTTAGAACCTTGTTTTTATCTCAAGGAGGTTTTACACGTATCCATAATAATTGTTTTGCTTTGTGTGGTATCGTTTCAAAATCTGCTTGTTGCCAATATGGTTTTGTATTATTGTCAGACAGTAATGGTAATGTGTATCAATACAAAGACCTCACTATACCATTTAGTCCTTCTTATGATAGTTTTATGTGGGTGGCACAAGTCAAATATGACGGAACAAACATAATGGTACTAAGCCATTATTCAATAGCTAAAGGCAGTGCAAAGCAAGTGTTAACTAAATTAGACACAGCATTAAATTTACTTTGGTCGAAGGCATACGATTTAGGCTCTTACCCTACTAATGCAGGGTTTGATTTGTTAGCTGATAGTACTGGATATGTGGTAAGTGGCACGAGTGATAATCGTTTAAATAATTTCAAAGCATACCGTTCAGAAGCATTGGTATTTCGTACAGATACTTCGGGAAATTTAAAATGGTACTATAAAAGCCCACTTATGATGGGTATTGCAGCCGATATTATAAGATGTGCCGATGGTGGTTATGTATTTAGTACTCAAGGAAATGTTTATGACAAGATTGCAGGTTCAGGAACAACTGGAGCAGATTGGCGAGCCCAAGAAATATTAGTAAAATTAGACTCGAATGGTCATTGGCAATGGGAGCAAATCTATGAACCTAAATACGCCAATTTCGAGATGACAACAATCCGCTTATTATCATTGCCTCATAAAGACTTTATGACCATGAGAATAACATCTGATTCACCTGGTTTATCAACGAATATCCTCTATGCTAATATTCGCCGTTATAATGATTCAGGTAGATTATTAATGAACCATAAATATCAAGAACCAATAGACACGCCTGTTAATAATGGTAATTGCGCTTTAAATGACATAATACTTACAGATAATAATAGTATTGTCATGGCTGGTTACTTGACAAATTTGAATGCTACTGCAATCTCGCCTATTCAACGTGGTTGGATTGTAAAATTAGATAGTAATGGGTGTATGGGTGATACTGACCCACAATGTAAACCAACAAACATATATCCCTTTATTAGTAGTCAAAATTCCTTTGCTGTTTTCCCCAATCCCAGTAATGGTAACATAACTATTATGCAATCCATTGTTCCTAATGGAACTGTTAATGTTGCGATATATGATATTCTTGGACGAGTGGTGTGCCAACAAAGATTAGATTTCATTAATCAAGAAGCTAACATAAAACTGAATGTTAGTAACGGTTCTTATATTGTAGAATTACAAAATGAAAAAGGGAATAGACAGTTCAAACGCATCGTGATAAATTAATACCATCGAATCCATAATACATTTGTGTTGTTATGCCGCTTTTTTCTCAAAGCAGCATATTTTATATAATACAACTTTATAGGTATAGGCGTTTAGGTCTCACGAAGAAAGTATTGATTTTATTCGCTTT
>JASGCQ010000056.1 GCA_030054025.1 Phycisphaerales bacterium
ATAGTCTTTTATTTCGTCTTTCATTACCTGTCGTGCTTGTTCAAGAAATGCGTAAGCTGAATTCAAGGCGATGAAGCAAAACCTACAGCGCAAAACACGCCTTCAGCAACTTTGTAGAACGAATAAGAATTTGCCTAGCTTATTACCTAAGCCTCGATTATGTGTGCAATCATATCAGCCAAGGAGCAAAAGCAATTGAGAAAACGAATAAACCTCCAGACTTATTTTCTGGACAACTAACACTCTAACTCAATAAAATCAAATACTTCAGCTCGTCAAAATCGCAATTCCTGAAAAGTTTCGCATGAGTGTGACCCAATTATTAAAACGCCACCCTTCATAATATAATTTAGAACAAAGGTAAACATAGTTGGATAAACCCGATATGCAAAGCCCAATGAAAAAACAACAGCTGACGGTGCGACGCAACGGATGTTCAAAGAATGTGAAAATGTCGACAACCAAAAGGTAATCTATAGTACCAACTTATTTAACCAATTAACTCCTTTGCCCAATTAACCAATTAACAATTAAATTTGCCCCATGGAATTACCCGAACATCTACTTTTCGAGCAATTGGCATTGCCCGAAACTATCAGTTTGCCTAGAGCGGCGTTAGAGCGTGTAGCGCACAACCGTGCTTTCCTCGACGAAAAACTGAAACAAGGTAAAGTACATTATGGCATCAATACGGGCTTTGGCTCGCTCTGCAATGTAGTGGTGAGCGATGAAGACCTCAGCCTTTTGCAAGAAAACTTGGTGTGCAGTCATGCCTGTGGTTTTGGGGCTATGGTACCTATAGAGATTGTACGCTGGATGTTGTTCCTCAAGATAAAAGGGCTTTGTGGTGGCTATAGCGGAGTCCGTACGATTATTGTAGAGCGTTTGGCGGATTTTTACAACAAAGACATTATCCCTGTGGTATATGAGCAAGGTTCGCTCGGCGCTTCAGGCGATTTGGCTCCACTGGCACATCTCAGCTTGCCGCTTTTGGGCAAAGGAAAAGTACATTACAAAGGGCAAATTGTTGACTCCATCCTAGCGCTAAAATCTGAAGGCATCAAACCCATTGCTTTGGCAGCCAAAGAGGGTTTGGCTTTGCTGAATGGCACACAGTTTATGAGTGCTTATGGTTCTTGGGCTTTGCTAGCGGCTAAAAGATTATCGGTTTGGGCAGATGCCATTGGTGCTTTGTCGGGCGAAGGCTTTATGATGAAGGCAGATCCTTTCCATCATCGTATTCATAGTTTGCGTCCGCATCAAGGGCAAATAAAAACGGCTGAAAATATTTGCGAATACCTTGCTGGTTCTGCTTTGCAGAATGCGCACAAAGAACAAGTGCAAGACCCCTACTCTTTTCGCTGTATGCCCCAAGTGCATGGTGCCACTAAAGATGCTTTGCGTTTTTATGAAAGCGTAGTGACTACAGAGGTAAATTCGGTAACAGATAATCCTTTGGTGATACACGAAGAAGATACGATAGTAAGCGGTGGCAATTTTCATGGACAGCCGATGGCTTTGCAATTAGACTTTTTGGCAATAGCGATGGCAGAGCTGGCAAACATTTCTGAGCGTAGAACTTATTTACTCATCAGTGGGCAAAGAGGATTACCGCCATTCTTGGCACCCAGCGCAGGCTTGAACTCGGGGTTTATGATTGCCCAATACACGGCGGCCAGCATTGTGAGTCAGAACAAACAATATTGTACGCCTGCTTCGGTGGACAGTATTGTGAGCAGCAACGGACAAGAAGACCACGTGAGCATGGGTGCTAATGCCGCAACAAAACTCTATAAAGTATTGCAAAATGTACAGCGAGTGTTGGCGATTGAATTACTCTGTGCGGCACAAGCATTGGATTTTCGCCGTCCAGAAAAAACCTCGGTGGCTCTAGAAAAAATTCATACTGCCTTCCGCAAGCAAGTGAGCTTTATGGACAAAGACAGGGTACTACACGAAGATTTAATCAAAGCGGAACAATTTTTGAATCAGGAACTGCAAGACCTTTTATAATTCAATCTTCTTCCCAACAAAAAAGCCGAACCAATGATTCGGCTTTTTTGATAATAAGCGTAGTTTTAAATTCCAGACTACAATTTTTCCGTGATACTTTCCATAACAGGCGAAATTCCTTTTTATAAAAGTAAAAAAGCTCGTGAAACATTTTTCACGAGCTTTTTTGATGGAATGATTTTTGGCAATTATTGCTTTACAAATTTCATGGGGACAACAAGACCATTGTCCAAAGTGATTTTGGTAAAATAAATACCAGACGGGTATTCGCTAATATTGATTTCGGTGGCACTTTCTGATTCGTATAACTTTTTTCCGCTTAAATCGAATAAGGTTAATTGGGTAATTTTTTGTGTAGATGTGTTTATAATCGAAATTTTGTCGGTTGCGGGATTGGGTGCAATGTGTAATTGCGATTGCAAAAAAGATTCTTCAATAGCCGACATGCCATCGATGGTAACATCAAAGTCGTAAGTGCAGCCATAGGTATTGCCGCCCGGCGTTTTGGTATTACAAGGGTTCAATTTAAAGGTAGAGTCATAGGCTCCGGTGGGATCAGCATTTTTTTGCGCACGAACGATACGCATACGTGTAACTCCGAGCTTTGCCAAGGCAGGAGCTTTAATGGTTAAAGGCAAGGATATGCCACCCGACGCTCCGGAGGGCAATTTGCTTTTGATGATATTGTGATTGTAAAAAATCAATTCTGTGGCATCGAAGGTCTTGCTTTGATCATAATCTATCCAAATGCCAAAATAGGCAGGCTCTACATCGGGTGTGCTGTAAAAATCTAAAAAAATGGTGCTGCTAGTTGCTTTAGAAATGTTGGGCAAATGTGCTGTATCCACATACAGGTAGGTGTTGAGACTGTTTACCGAACCCATTGTGCCAAAAGAATGTTTGTAGGATCCGGCAGCTATCTCCTTCATCATGTTGTAATTATTATTGAACTCCGACAAGCAATAAGGGGCTGGGTCTGTCTTTTGTGCTTGGGCAGCAAAGGAGCAACATAATAGTAGTAATAGGGGGTAAAAATATTTATTCATATTAATGATACTTTTTTTATTCTAAAACAAGGTACTGACTTATAGGAAATTTTCCAAGTAGGCTGCAAACACATATTTTACTTTGGTTGCTTACCTACCACTATTTTTAGTAAATCGTCTTCGATGCTCACTTTTGTGGTTTCTACTATTCTTCCTATTTCGACACCATTTTTCTGCACTATAATGGTTGGTACAGTAACAACTTTGAAAGGTTCTTGTTCGTTGTTTTTCGAAATTTTGTTTCTATTCACTGCATACATTTTATAATTGGTATAGCAATGGGAATACAGCATGGTTTTGTACAATTTGGGCAATAGATTTTGGGTGTCTTCGCACCAAGTACCCATAAAGATCACGAGCTGACAAGTGGGTAATATTTTTTTTAGAGAATCTATTTTGGCAGCATCCGGATTATATCCATCGCTGCCCATTCTCAACCAATCGAAAGAAGCTTCGTCTGCCAAATCGTCGAAGGTGCAGCGACCCACAAATATAATCTGTCCTGTCGTTTCATCTCTGTCAATATCGAAACCAAATTGTGCGTTTGCTTGTGTGTATCCGATTGTCATAAAAAATAGAAGGCTGATTATTTTATTCCAAAACATAAACTTATAATTTATTGCGTAAAGAAATAAGGGTTGTTTTTATAGACTGCAGGCTGCTGATAATATCCGTTTTTTGTAAATCTTCCAGTTTTCCATGTTTCAATTCTTTCAATTTTGTTTTGGCTCCAGCAATAGTAAAGCCTTGCACTTTGACAAGATGATGGATTAATCTTAACTGTTCAATATTTTCCCGGGTAAATAATCGGTCACCTTTTCGATTGGTTCGCATCTTGAGGGCAAATTGTACTGTCCAAAAACGAATATGGGATATACGGACTTGAAACATTTGTGCGGTTTCGCCTATGCTATAATATGTTTTTTCGGTATTTGTGTTCGGTGTTTCTGCTGCTTTTTTTGCTATGGGTTTCTTTTCCCGAGTATTTATTTTTTTCTCTGCGCTTTTTGCATCATCTATATTTTCTTTAGGTGCATGTTTTTTCTTTTCTATAGGTTTTATGGGTTCTATAGGTTCAAGGTCAAACAATGTAAGTACTTGTATATTCATCCTTACAAATTTACTGTAATTGTATGATTATTTCCAATGAATGGTGTTCAGTAATCGTTCTACATCTTTTCTTAAAAAATCATTGAGTGGCAATAGGGAATCGGCATTGGGCGTACAATTGAAATACAAAGCACCTCGCACAAAATGATGAAAGGAGTCTGTGGCTATAAATTGGTATTTAGAGGCGGCATCTCCTCCCCACTCGTACAAATAACCTTGAACACCATATTGGTTTTTGAAAGAACAGTCATTTTGGTAATCCGCTTTTTTAGTATGGTAGAAGGACATAAAATGTGCGTCTTCCAATAGTTTAGCAAATTTTTGTTGGGCGTTAATGTTCTTATAAGACAAGTAAATAGTAGCGCCCATATTCGGAAAGTTGATGTTTATCCAGTATGGGTTATCGGGCGTTTTTTCAAAGATGAGGGTGTCTTTTGAAATTTGGGCATAAGAGGGATATTCAAAACTATAAGGAAATCCTTCTTGAGAAAATTTTTGATAGCTATGCACCACAGGGGTGTCTACGTGGGCATAGCCACGAGGCTTAGGTGTATATTCTTCGGGGCGGCAAGCACTCAACAGACCGATAACTGCCAATATAAATAATGATGTGTAACGCATAAGTGATGTCAAAGCTAAAACATTTGTTGCTACTTTAGGAACACCAAAAGAGGTAAATATGGTTTTCATATTTACCTCTTTTGAAATTTTTACATTTTAATGTTTATCGAAGGCTGTTGTTGTAAAATTTGACATCACTTTTGCGCATCAACATTTCTTGCAAGGTGCTTCCGATAGATTTTTGCATTTGCTCTTGTTCGGTCATTTGTTGTTGTTGGAACACAGCGGCTTCGTTGGGATTAGGCATTTTAGGCACACGGCTTACCAATACCATATAGGTTACGGCATCTTGTCCTTTCATTGGCGGACAAAGCGTTCCAGGTTTTACTTGCTTTGAAAAAGCATAACCAATGGCTTTGGGCTCGTAGCCAATATTGTTGAGGTAAGGGGTAGTGCTGGTGAACGAATCGGCACTCAAAATTGTTTGTCCGCTCGCTTGGGCAATACCTTCTAAGGTTGTTTGTGATTTGTACTTAGCTGCTATAAGATCTGCTTTCTTTTCGCCACGAACAATACTTTCAATTTGTGGTTTGATGGCATCGTTTAATTTGAGCATTCCTTTAGCTTGAACGCTGGTGAGTTTGGCTATTATATAGCGATGAGCCGTTGTGGTTTTAATATCTAATGGTGCAGATACATCGCCTTGTTTTGCGTTGTATATCCAAGATACCAATTGGCGTGCGGGGCCTATACCTTGTACACTGAAGTCTTGAATTTTTACATTGTCTGCTTCTTTCTTTTGAAGACCCATTGCTTTTACACCATCATCAAATGCTTTTGCAGTTTTGTATTTTGTTGCAAATTCGTTAGCGCGGGTGAATACGTTGGTTTCGGTAAGATCGCTTGGATATAGGCTTTTAACCAAAATAGCCATTTTTGTGGCGGTCTGATAATTTTTTTGGTCATTAATACGAGCAATATGATAACCGTATTGTGATTTCACTACTTTCAAATCGCCAGTTTTGCCCATGAAGGCGAATTCATTAAATTCAGGAACCATAGAGCCATAGATGAAATAGCCTAAATCTCCACCTTTTTGGTTATTTTGCTTGTCAACCGAAAATTTTGCAGCAAGAGAGTCAAAGCTGACACCGGACTCGATAGCCAATTTGATACTGTCTGCCAATTTGTGTGTAGCGCTATCATCCATGCTTTGCGATGGCTGTACCAATATATGTTGTGCTTTTACCGAATCGGGCAAAGAACGATTTTCCAATATTTTTACCATTAGGAATGAGCCGTTTTCTAAATAAGGACCATATACATATCCTTCTGCATGACCCAAGATAGAATCGGCAAAAGGCGATTTGAAGGTCTTTTTGGTAAAGTAGTAATCTCTATATGCTTCTTCTGAATTTTGGGTAACAAAGTTTTCGACTTCGGTATTAGGTATTGCAGCAAATTCGCTTTTCAAATTTTGCAATGCATTTTGTGCGGTAGCTGTATCTTCTTTGCTGGGAACTACGTCAAATGATACATAGTGTAAACCTCTCATTTCTTGATCTATTTGGAAACGCTTTTTGTGTTTCTCCATATAGCTGTTGATATCGGCATCGCTGATGATTGCTTCGTTGTCCGGAATAACCGTTACGGGAATTTTTACAATTTTAATGCTGGCAATTTCGTTTTGTTGTGTCATTTTATAATCCACCATAAATTTAGGTGCATACATACTGGCAACAACCAAATTGTTGAATTTTTGTTGTTTGTTTTGATGTTTAACGAAAGACTTAAAATTGTTCCAGTTTTCAATTTCTTTCTCAATTAATTTCTGGTCAGCATCTTTAGGCGGATTTTTCAACTGGTCTTCGTAAGCTTTGATACGGCTTTGGTCAAACATTCCTGTTTCGGGATTAGTGAATACAGGATACTGTTGCACCATGCCGCTTGGATTAGCACCGTATATAAGGTCGTTCTCTTCTTTGGCAGATATAGTGATACCCAATTTGCTTAATTGCTCATCAATGATTTTATCGTTAACCAAATCGCGCATGGCTTGATCGTTAATCTGAGCACGAATATCATCTGATATCTGTGCGTTCGGATTTTTTAAGCTATAAACCGTATTGTATTCTTGTACTCTTTGGTCAAATTCTAATGGCTCTATTTTTTTGCCGTTTACTTTTGCAAGAGCATCGCCTCCTCCGAAAATACTTCCAGATTGACCATTAAATGCATCGTTAAGTACAAAAGCTATGAGCGATAGAGCAATAACACCACCTGCTACTTTTGCGTATTTATCTCTTATTTTTTGGATGATAGCCATTATAAGGGTTGATTATGATTTTTTATGAAAATGAGCGCAAACTTACATTATTTTCCTCAATTTGTCAATTTTGACGATAGATGTGATACAATGGATAAATAAAGATATTTGTGCTTAGTGTGTATGCCTACTTAATATAGATTGTACAGCATATACAATATAACTCCGCACTGCTCTTAAAAGATAGATTAATTACCTATTGGGATTTTAAGTTTCTATGATTTTTGAATTTCGATTGTGATATTTTTTAAGACTTATGCCATACTTCTGTTTTCAATGCTTTTATCACACAGTATATTTTGGTGAAGTCTTTTTTTAGGTAGCCCTTATATTATGTGATCAATATAAAAACGTATCAATCTACTGTGTTTCGCAATGAGTTTTAGTTTAATGATTTATGATGTATGTATCACTTGTGGATAAAGCGTGAACTAGAATGGTATAAACTTTGTACAATTGAGTTGTTTACAAACATGGAGGATTTTTGATAGGGTGTAGGAAAATGATGTTATCATTTATTCATGATTTCTTAACACTAAAATAATTTATACAGCTTGACTCATTTTTGCACATCAAAGATTTTATGATGCCTCTTTTTTATTCCTATAATCAAGAAATAGCAATAGTTTTGCCTGTGGGAATTTTGTGGATTAGGGGTTGATAATCTGCATTAATGAAAATACCAATTGGCATAATTTTATTGTTTCCCCAAATTCACAATCCTAATTTGTAATAGCTTCTTTTTAAAAAATTTTCTATCAATATTATTTTATGACAACAAGCGACAAAAAAATTTTTGCTTCAATTGCACAAAATGGATTTTTTGATATTGAAGTAGATCCTACTCTTGATTTGTTTGAAGAAATCAAACGATTAAAGAAAGAGAAGAATGCAGTTTTATTGGCGCATTACTATCAGGAATCAGATATACAAGATATTGCAGATTATATTGGGGATAGCCTCGGACTAGCACAGGCTGCTGCTAAAACAGATGCAGATATTATTGTTTTTGCAGGGGTGCATTTTATGGCCGAAACTGCTAAAATTTTGAATCCTTCTAAGAAGGTTTTATTACCTGATCTTAGAGCAGGTTGCTCTTTGAGCGATAGTTGTCCTCCCGAATTTTTTGCCCGATTCAAATCTAAATACCCTAATCATATTGTTATCTCATACATTAATTGTTCGGCTAGCATTAAAGCTTTGAGTGATATTATTTGTACTTCGGGTAATGCAAAGCAGATTATCGACTCCTTGCCTAAAGACCAAAAAATTATTTTTGCACCCGATAAAAATTTGGGTGCTTATATTAATAAACAATCTGGTAGAGAAATGGTGCTTTGGAATGGTGCTTGTATGGTACACGAAATTTTTTCAATTGAAAAAATTGCTAAGCTAAAACAAAAACATCCCAATGCTAAATTTATTGCGCATCCTGAATGTGAAGAAATTATATTGAGTATAGCAGATTTTATAGGAAGCACTACACAGCTGCTTAAATATACACAACAAAACGAAAGTAAAGAATTTATTGTCGCTACAGAAACTGGTATTCTGCATCAAATGCAAAAAGCTTCTCCCGACAAAACGTTTATACCAGCACCTCCCAATAATAATTGTGCCTGTAATAATTGCCCGCACATGAAACTAAACACGTTAGAGAAACTTTATTTGTGTTTACTTTACGAACAACCAGAAATATTAATGGAGGAGCAATTGAGATTAGCAGCAAAAAAACCAATGGATAAAATGATGGAACTTAGTAAACAATTTGGATTGATAGCTTAAAAAAATATCAACAAAAAAATCAAAAAATTATTATTAATTATTGTACCTTAGCTTTCCATTAAAAAAAAATCAAAAATTATGAAAAAAAGTTTACTTAAAATTGTAGCATTAGCTTCAATAAGTTTTTTAAGTGCAGGAAATGTTTCTGCTCAAACACCTCTTAAAGATAATATTGCTGCAAACATTGGAGGTACCCGTTTTGTTATTACTGCACCTTCTAGTATTACTGGAATTAAAAAGGTAACCATTGCAACTTGGGGAGCAGCGGCGAGCCCTACCATTACGAATGCTCCGATTGAAAAAGCCTATGATACCCTTGCTGCCGCTGCGCTGTTGAATAATACAGGTTCTTACCCTTCACTTACTGGTAAGTTTGCACTAGTATATAGAGGCGGTGGCATTAATTTTACTGACAAGGTAATTAGATGTCAAGCCGCTGGAGCTGTTGGAGTAATTATTGTAAATAATATTCCTGGAGATCCGATTGCTATGGGAGCAGTTCCTACTACTTATACCACTACAATACCCGTAGTGATGGTTTCTGATGTAGATGGCAATGCAATCAATTCGGCCGTTAAATCAAGCCCTGCAGGTACAGTAAAATTAACTTTAGGCACCTGGAACACAGGCGGTACACATGATTTGGGTATTATGGATGCTTATCAAGCCACACCACACGCTATGAATATACCTTTACATCAACTTATGGGTAGTGCAGGAACTGAAGCCTTCAAACATTATATTGGTGGCGCTGTTGCAAACTATGGTACTGCTACCGAAACTGCTATTACAGTTACCGATTCTGTTTTTTGGACACCTACTTCAGGAACAAAATCCTTTCTTACCAAAAATTCTTACACAATTCCTTCAATCTCAGTTGCTGATTCTATCAAATTTGGTTTTGGTTCTGGAACTTATTCTCTAACTCCTCCTACAACTACTGGTAAATATGATCATAAATACACCTTGAGCTATGACAGTACCGATGATTTTCCACAAGATAACGTTGCTACCCTTACTCAAAACGTTACCGATTCTATTTACTGTAAAGGAAATTACGATTTTGTAAATGCTCGTCCAAGCATTTCTTTAGGAATTCGTCCGGGTACAGCTACCCCTACTACATTTATAATGGGTAATACATTTTACATTAAAAATAAAGGTTTTTCGGCCGAAAAAATCCAATTCTCTTTGTCTCATGATGTTGACCCAACACTTGTAAGTTCTATTTCTGTAACTGCAAATATCTACAAATGGGTTGACGGTGACGGCGGCGACAAAGACTCTGTCATCCAATCTGGAGAGCTAGTAGGTGTAGGTACCGCAGGAAAAATATTTAATACAGCAGATTCTTCCGGTAAAACAATAACCCTTAAAGTCTTAGATTTTAAAGACCCATCTTCTACTACTAAAAGAGTTTTCTTGAATGCAGATACCTGGTATTTTGTTGCTGTTGAAGTTCCTGCTCCTTTGTTCATCGGTGTAGATAAAAGTGTTAACTTCTTTACTCGTTCTTACGCACAATGGGTAAATGCAGGTTCTATTCCTGGTAAATCTGTTTGGGAAACTCCTACAGCTTTGGTTACTACAGACATACTTACTTTTAATACTACTGCAACAAATGTGGCAGCACCTTTCCCTTTCAGTGGTAATGCATTTTTCATTGATTCATCTTTCTACGACAGATTTAATGAAATATCTTCAGTAGCTCTAATTATGTCTAAGAGTCCTACTTCAATACTTAATTACACCAATACCAACAATATCGGTACTGCAAAAATTTATCCTAACCCTTCTACACAAGGTTCAGTTACCGTAGATGTTGCCCTTACTCAAAAGAGCAACAAGGTTGTTTACAGACTTACCGACATCTTGGGTCGCACACTTTATTCTGAAGTGCACAACGATGTGTTGAAGGAGAAATTTGAAATCAACACTTCTCAGTATGCCAATGGCACTTATTACATTATGATTATTACCGACAATGGTCTTGATAATAAAAAGATCACAATCCAAAACTAATCATCTGATAATTAATTTGTTATAAAAAAACCGACACAATTTGTGTCGGTTTTTTTATTGTTTATAAAGATGCTTTTTTATCTACCCATAAATACCATCAATATTTGCACATCGCTCGGATTTACGCCCGAAATACGACTAGCCTGTCCTAATGTTTTAGGTTTTATTTTTTCCAATTTTTGACGTGCCTCAGTACTAAGGGCGGTCAATTTTTCGTAAGAAAAACTATCGGGGATGATTAAATCTTCCAAATTGCTCATTTTTTGGGCCAATTCACGCTCTTTTTCGATATAAACGTCATATTTCGCTTGAATTTCGGCTTGCTGTAGGCTGAGTGGATTTATGCGTCCAATTTCGGCTTTGAGCGCGGGTATTTTTTCTATTAATTCTTCAATATTAATATTGGGTCGGAGCAGTATTTTGTATGCTTTGGTTTTTTCGTTGAGCGGTGCCGAATTTTTTTCCGCCAAAAAAGCATTTATTGTTTCGGGTTCTACGCTACATTCTTGCAAAGATTTTCTCACTTTTGCTACCTCTGTAATTTTTTGATTCGTCAAATCTAAACGTTCTTGGCTGGCAAGCCCCAAATCAAATCCTTTTTGAGTCAGCCTGAAATCTGCATTGTCTTGACGGAGTAAGGTGCGAAACTCGGCTCTGCTAGTAAACATTCTATAGGGTTCGTCTGTGCCTTTGCTGATAAGGTCATCAATTAATACACCGATGTAGGCATCGCTTCTGCTCAAACAAAAGGCTTCTTTTCCGTGTGCATTGTTGTGCGCATTGATTCCTGCCATTAATCCTTGGCAAGCAGCTTCTTCGTATCCTGTAGTTCCGTTTATTTGACCTGCAAAAAACAGATTCTTTATTTTTTTGGTTTCTAATGTATAAGTCAATTGTGTGGGCGGGAAATAATCATATTCAATTGCATAGCCTGGCCGAAAGAATTTACAATGCTCAAAGCCTGGCACCTTACACAATGCTTTGTACTGTACCTCTTCGGGCAAAGAGGTGCTAAAGCCATTTACATAAATCTCCACAGTATTAAAACCCTCTGGCTCTACAAATAATTGGTGTCTGTCGCGTTCTGCAAATCGGTTTATTTTATCCTCAATGCTGGGGCAATACCTTGGACCACTACCCTCAATTCTGCCTTGATACATAGGCGAACGGTCGAACCCAGTCTTTAAAATATCATGTACTTCTTGGTTGGTGTAGGTAATCCAACAATGTCTTTGCTGTTCGGGTTTTATTTTCTTGATTGGCATATACGAAAAACCAACAATCTCCTCGTCGGGTTCTTGTACCTCCATTTTGCTATAATCAAGGCTTCTTCCGTCTATCCTTGGTGGCGTACCCGTTTTGAGTCTGTCTGTTTCAAAGCCGAGTTCTACCAATTGTTCTGTAATACCCGTTGCTTTGTTTTCCCCCATTCTTCCGCCCCCCAATTGTTTTTCGCCTATATGTATTACCCCATTCAAGAAAGTTCCGTTGGTCAAAACAACCGCCTTAGCTTTAATCTCTTGCCCCATACCCGTTATAACACCTTGAACTGTTCCACGTGAAACAATCAAGCCTTTCACCATGTCTTGCCAGAAATCCACGTTTTTTGTTTGCTCTAGCATTTCTCTCCAAGTGTTGGCAAAGAGCATCTTGTCGTTTTGGGTTCTGGGACTCCACATCCCTGGCCCTTTGCTTTTGTTGAGCATTCGGAACTGTATCATACTTTTGTCGCTCACTATACCGCTATAGCCTCCTAGTGCATCAATTTCTCGAACAATCTGCCCTTTGGCTATTCCGCCCATCGCAGGGTTGCAACTCATTTGGGCAATGGTTTGCATATTCATCGTCACCAATAAGACTTTAGAGCCTATATTAGCGGCCGCCGCCGCCGCTTCGCATCCTGCGTGGCCGGCCCCAACAACTATTACGTCGTATTCATTAAACATAGCACAAAGGTAATATGCCCCTTTGACAATAAGCCAAACGCTTGGGTATTTATGTTCGTCTGCTGTCCAGGGTGGAGTTTGTTTCACGTGGAACAAACCATGACGAGGGTGCTTTTAGTTTTTGAGCAAACGAATGACTTGGCTTCCCAAATAAGGGTAAACAATTTTTAAGAAATACAAGCCCTTTGCTAAGGCAGAAAAATCCTGTTGTGTAATCTTTCTTCCCTTAAAAAGGCTTTGCCCAAGAGCATTTTGTAGCTCGTAAAATTCATCCCCATGCTCGGGCTGCACGTCAAAATGAGTATTAAACGGATTGGGAAAAGCTACAACCTGAGTGCCAAATCCCAACTCTTTTATGCTTAGGGTGTCTTTGCAGGGAGAACCCGAACCAAGCAAACTTCGCAGTTCGGTACACAAATAATTGTAATTGCTCACATCGGTAACGCTCATTTTGCCCAACAAAAGATTGTTCGCTTCGTTTGGGTCGAGGCTTAAATTGTAAAATTCCTCTACACCATAATCGAAACGAATCAATTTGTAGTCTTTATTTCGGATGGCTTTGCCGTCGGAAGAGTCTGTGGTCAGTTTAAAAAGCTCACAAAAAGACCAAGGTCGAATATCTGCTCCTGTGTTTTTGATAATGGGCATCAAGCTTTTGCTATCTACAGGTTTGCCTGTGGGTATCGAAGCAGCCCAACCCGTATTGCCCAAGAGCTCTAAAATGCTCGAAAACAAATCGGCTGTATTGACTAAAGCATCACTGGTTCTATTGGGTGCTACAACCGAGGGCCCGGAAATGATAATCGGGACATGGACACCATATTGGTATATGGTTCCTTTTGCTTTACCGATGTCGGCAATTTGCGCAGTTCTGGGTGTATTGCCATTATCGCCAATAAAAATAACATCCGTACTGTCTAGACGATTCAAAACACGAAGTGAGTCAAATAAGCGTCCAATTTCATGATCCATCGCTTGAATCATGGCTTTGAAGTAGGATTTGGGATGGGCATTAATATCCGCTGCCGTTCCGCTCAAAGTGGTATAAGTATGTAATCCTGCCGGTGGTAGGTGTAGGGGTTCGTGTGGCGCATTAAAGGCAAGCCAGAGAAAAAAAGCCTTAGTTCCCTGGGTTTTTACCCAATCTATAGCATTGTTTACATTTTCGCTGGTGGCATAATTTGTAATAGTGCTTGATACGCCATCGGTGTATTTTGTCCAATTGGTAAAGCTGGGCAATTGTCCGATAAAAGGACCCTCAAAATGGTCGTAACCCATTTTAAGAGGGTTGAGTAAGTTGGATGCCGGGGCGGGTTGGTGTAAATGCCACTTACCAATATTTGCCTTAGCAATGTTGGGATTATATATTTTGAGCAATCGAGCAATCGTCATTTCTGAAGTGTCGAGTTGGTTGGAGCCCCCTACGCCACCCACAATACCACCCACTCCTGTTCTAAAACTATATCTCCCTGTTAATATGGTAGAGCGCGTAGAAGAGCAAACAGGGTTTGACATTCCATTGCTAAAACGAACTCCTTTTTGGCTTAAAGCTCTCATATTAGGAACATCTACTGTGTCGGCATGGTCTTCGTAAAAGCCAAAATAATCTGTGCTCAGATCATCGGCAATAATTAAGATCACATTCCGTTGGGCTGTTGCTGCCCAAGTGGTGCAGACTAAGCCAAATATCAAACAAATTCTTTTCATAATTCAGGAGCAGTTTTACTTGATATTTGATTAAACAGAACCTAATGTTTAGGTCTGCGTTTGTGACCAAAAAGATCGGAGAGGCTGACCACCAAATCTTTGTAAGCAGATTGTTGTTCGGGACGACACAATTTCCCAATATCTTCAAAGTGTTTCAAATTTATTTTTTCCACCTCTTTTTGCTTGTCTGCCAAAAGCTGAATCAAAGAATCGTTTTTTTCATTTCCGCCATTGAGTGTGGAGTATAATTCTTTTTTTAACAGCCCAATTTCTTCATCTTTTGTACGAATTTGAAGGCGATGGTCTTGTATCAGTACATCGTATTTTTTTACCTGTTCGGCATCTAGCCGAAGTTGTTGAATGATTTCATTGCGTGGCCCTGCTGATCTATGAGGGGGGCGATGACTGCTATTCCATACCCAATACATCAAAAATAGATTGGATAAAAACATCAATACTACACTGATAATCAACACTTTTATCTTGTTCATATTTATCCGTAGATTGAATTGTTGTTGAGTATATCCATTTCTTCTGCTATCTGCTTCACTTTGTTTTCTCCTAGATTGTTGTTGCGCAAGAGTGTGGAGGCGTTAATAGCCACCAACACTAAGAGGCACAGGCAACTGAAGAAAAGAAGGCTTTTTGTATGTTTTTCTTTTTTTCTTTGCTCAAAAATTTGCCATACATCCCCAAAAGAAAGCTTGAACCGATTTTGGGGTATATTTTTTTGCACTTCATTCAGCAAATTGTCTATATCTGAATTTGTTCTCATTTTCCTTTTACTTGTGTAAAGTATCCTCTAGTTTAGACGTAATATTGAGTCTAATCCTTCGAAGCATTGTTTAATTGTTTTTTTAAATTGTTTTTGGCTCTTTGTAACAAAGATTCTACAGCTTTGTAGCTCATATTCATGATTTTGGCCACTTCTTCTATCCGCAAACCCTCCAACTTATTTAGTACCAGCACACTCAGTTGATTTTCAGGTAATTGTAATATACATTTTTGAATTCTTTCAAAAGATTCTTTGTCCTCCAATTTATTTTCTGTTCTACTGGCTTCCATCTTGCTTTCCATAAAAGGAAGATGACTGACCAAACGGTAAAATTCTTGTTTTCTTCGTTTAGATTTTAAAATATCCAAGCAATGATTCATGCCGATACGGTAAATCCAAGTACTCATCTGAGCTTCTGCTCTAAAACTGTCTTTCTTCTTAAAAATTTTTATAAATATATCTTGCACAGCATCTTCGGCCTCTTGCTCTTGTTGCAAGTATCTGTAGCAAAGTGTATAAACTTTGTCTTTGTGAGCTATAAAAATTTCTTCGAAAGTCATTTAAGTCAGAGCTGCATATCGTAGGATATAACGGTTTTCGTTTACTTTGATGTAATCGTTTAGTTTTGTTCCTTGAATTACAAATGTGTATTCGGGGAAATTCATTTCCTCCCTAAATACACTTCTTCGTATTTAGTAAAAAAATATTGCAGACCCTTCATCATTTCATTTCAATTAATTTTTGTTCTTCTGCTGTTAGGTTATAAAGCCTATAAACCAAATCGTCTATTTGTTTTTCTAATGTTGTGGTGTTTTTGTTTTGTTGTTTAGCTGTAAGGATTTTATCAACTAATGCTATAAATGGTTGTTGTAATTCTTTAGAAATTAATTTAATTGGAAATTTTCGTAAGTCTTCGAGAATAAGTTTAGGAAATAACCGCCTTACAGATTTTGCTGTATTATTTATGAAATAGTGTGCCATCAGTTTACTATTCAAAATAGCAAGAATATATTTTAAAGACACTTTTGATTTTTCATTTTCAATGATTGCAATGTTGCTCATATTGAAAAGGAAAATATCCTCTGAATAAGTAGCAATAATTGAGTGAGGATATTTGCCTGTAATCTCACGAATGATAATTTTTTTGCTATTAAAAATATCAAATGTTCTTGGTGCTGCTAAATGTTCACCATAATGTAAATATCCACCAGACCATTTTAGTTGATAACGGCAAACATCTTTTCCCTTTAAATATTCATAAGTGTTTTTATTGATTTTTTTTGTGTAATCGAATGGTCGATTTTTAACATCAACTGTGGTTTGTTTAGGGTTTCCTTTTCCAGTTTCGTAGGCTTTTAAACCTGCTTTAATTTTAACAAGGTTGTCTAAAATATCGGCATCTTTTTTTAATTTTATTGTAAGCTCGTCATTTGTTGAATTTGAAAATACTGTTAATTCTGCACCATCGTTTTGCTCGTATATTTTTTGTTCTTTTATATGGGAAAGAATAAAATCAGTACCATCGTTTTTGTATATTGAAACTTTGTTGTTTTCTTCTCTTTCTTTTTTACCAGCGATAATAATAGTTTCTACATTAATACCTTCAAATGTGTGGCCTAATAGGTTTATTATTTCACTTAAAGAAGTTTCTTTTAATAAGTGTTTTCGCAATGTTTTTGCAGAACTCACCATTAATAAAGAGTTAGGAATAATCATTGAAAATTTACCCATTTTTTTTAAAATAGGGATTACCCTTTCGATGAATAATAAAAATAGGTTTACTTGATATTGTGATGTTTGATAATTGACGGTAAAATAATTTTTCATTGATGCACCAAAATTTTCTCTTGCAAAAACATAAGGTGGATTTGCAATAATTACATCAAATCCTTCAAACTCTCCATCATTGCTCAACACTTCTGGAAATTCAAACCTC
>JASGCQ010000057.1 GCA_030054025.1 Phycisphaerales bacterium
ATGTGGTGCTTCTCAAAGTCTTGACTAGTGAGGCTTCTATCTCTGTTAAGGCATAGGAGATGGTTTTTAGGAACACAGGAAGCATCGTCCGAAAAATTTCTGTTTCGCCACTTAGAAACTGTTTGGGCAGAGATGCCAAATTGGGCAGCAAGTTCTACATTGGTTGCCCGATGATTTCGCTGAATTTGCTGCCGAATGTTTACATTTGTAACTGCATTGGAATGGTAAACTTGTTGCATACTATTTTTATTTGTAGTAAAACAAAAATAACCAACTTTTTACCTTCCAGTCCTTGTGGCGTAGCCTTCACTACGCCACAAGGACTGGAATATGCCATCAACAATGTTGTGAAACTATACAGTCTTTCAAACTTGAACTTAGGACCCATATTTTTGCGCTCATGCAGCCTAATAATCGTATATTAATCGTTTGCAATAGAGTGCCTTTCCCCTTAAAAGACGGTGGGGCTTTGGCGATGTATGCAATGATAAAAGGCTTACATAATGCCAGATATCAGGTTTATGTTTTGGCGATGAACACAACAAGGCATAAAGTGGCTGCGACTGATTTGCCTACTCTGTTTCGGGAAATTGCTGGTTTTGAAATGGTTGATTTTGATAATGAGTTACGCTTATTGCCCTTATTGAAGAATTATTTGTTTGGTCATAAACCACAACATGCCGAACGTTTTTATACAAAAGCATTTGAGCAAAAACTAATTGACTGTATCGCTAAGATTCAACCTGATATTATCCAATTAGAAAGCATCTACTTGTCAGAATATGAGCCAGCAATCCGACAGGCTACAAAAGCCATCTTGATTCAGCGATTACACAATATCGAAGCTGAAATTTGGCAGAGACTGGCCAGAGAAACGCCTCATTTTTTAAAAAGGATGTATCTCAAGAACTTAGCGAAGCGAATCTCGAAATATGAATTAGCGGTGTGGAACGAATTTGACGCACTCATTACTATTTCTAAATCGGATACTGTGTTTATCAATAGTCGAAATTCCCCGACACCATTATTGACATTGCCTTATGGTATTGATGTGTCAAAACCTATAAATGATATCATCCCCGAACCTATAAGAGCTTATCATATTGGCGCTATGGATTGGCAGCCAAATGTAGATGCTATGGAGTGGATGAGGGACGAAATTGTGCCTTCGATTTGCCGATTGATTCCCGATTTTGCTTTTCAATTTGCCGGACGTAATATGCCCCAATCAATGTTGTCCTACCAATCCGACTCCTTTTGCTGTGTTGGAGAAGTAGATGATGCAGAAGCCTTTATGGCGAACAAAAACATACTGATTGTTCCTTTGCGTTCTGGATCGGGTATCAGGGTAAAAACACTAGAAGCTATGGCTACTCAAAAAGTGGTTATCAGTACCGATATAGGTATGCAAGGGATTGAAGCCGTTGATAAAGTACACTTTTTAAAAGCCAATTCGCCACAAGATTTTGCTGATGCTCTTGTATGGTACAGCCGGCATCCCGAAGCAATGGCTCAGATAGCACAAAATGCTTTTCATTTGATTCAAACACAGTACAACTCCCTTAGGCTAATACAATCTTATCAAGAATTTGTAAAAGAATTATCCTAACAAAGCATTTTATTATCCAACTTTGTAGCTGTAAAATTTTGTAAGAATGAAAATATTTTCTGCTGCACAAATCAAAGCCTGTGATGCTTATACCATTCATGCAAGTGGTATCAGCTCTATTGATTTGGTAGAACGTGCAGCTACCGTTTGTGCTACACATATTATTGGTCATTACCCAACAGATACACCTTTTGTGGTACTCTGCGGAATGGGCAACAATGGTGCAGATGGATTAGCCCTAGCTAGAATTTTACTCCAACATGGCTATGGGCTTAAAGTTTTTGTTTTACAACACCGGTCAGAAGGCACACCTGAAAACAAAAGTAATCTTTACAAAATCTTGCGCATCAATGCTGCATTGGTGGAGTATGTAGAACCGCAAACATTTTTGACGGATTTGCCAGAGCAAGTTGTACTGATAGATGCTATTTTAGGTACTGGCCTGAGTACACAAATAGAAGGTTGGTTGGCTGATTTTTTTAACCATATCAATCATTTGCCTAACCGAAAAATAGCAATAGATATACCAAGTGGTATGCCTGCGGATACAGTACCTCATCCAGATACCATAATACTATCTGTACAAGAAACGCTCAGCTTCCAATTCTATAAAAGAAGTTTTCTTCATCCCGAAACTGGAGTTCATTGTGGGCAGATTCATATCTTAGATATTGGGCTCCACCCCACTTTTATAGAAGGAACGCATACGCATTATCAAACCGTTGACGATGCTTCAATAGCGACATTTATTAAAAAGAAAGCGGACTTTTCTTATAAAAACCAACATGGCCATACCTACATTGTAGGAGGCAGTAAAGGAAAATCTGGAGCGGCAATATTGGCAACTCAAGCGTCTTTACAATCGGGCGTTGGCTTAGTAACAAGTATCATACCCGAACAATGCTATCTGCCCATACAAACAATAGCTCCAGAAGCTATGTGTCACACTTCTGGCGAAAATTATCTCGAACAGATTATAGGTTATGAGGCAGCAACTAGTATCGGTATCGGAATGGGTATGGGCACTCAAGAAATCAGTATCAAGGCTTTTGCTCAGTTTATGGAAACCTGCACTATTCCTTGTGTATTTGATGCTGATGCGCTCAATATGTTGTCTATTCACCAAGAATTGATGACCAAGATTCCTGAAAATTCTATTCTCACACCCCATGTGGGAGAATGCGAACGTTTGTTTGGAAAAAGCGCCAACAGTATGCAAAGGGTGGAGCATATCCGAATGCAAGCGATGCGATACAAGCTTTGTATCGTACTCAAAGGTCATCATACCGTAATTGTAACACCCGATGGCGATTGCTATTACAACCTTAATGGTAATGCCGGTATGGCAAAAGGAGGCAGTGGGGATGTGTTGAGCGGATTGTTGAGCGGGCTTTTGGCACAAGGATATACATCTGTACAGGCAGCTTTGTTGGCGGTTTATTTGCATGGGGCTTCGGGCGATAACGCAGCAGAAATAAAAGGAAAAGAAGCCATGAATGCAGGCGACCTTATCGAAAACCTCAGTTTTGCTTGGCAAAAGTTATCAAAAACGTAAAATTAAACTACAGATACACTTTATAGTCCAAGCATGCGTTATATTTGGATAACAGAAAATCGAACAACAATGGAAAAAGAAAAATCAAAAGTGCTCTTAGTTGAAGATGATACCAACTTTGGTATTGTTCTTAAAAATTATTTAGAATTAAATGACCTTATCGTAGAGCTTTGCCGTGATGGCATTTTGGGCCTAGCGGCATTCCGACGCGAAAAGTTTGACATCTGTTTGTTGGATGTAATGATGCCCAATATGGACGGATTTACACTTGCAGAAGAAATAAGAAATGTAGACCCCGATATTCCATTGTTCTTCCTTTCTGCCAAAAGTATGAAAGACGATATCTTGAACGGATATAAATTGGGTGCTGATGATTATATCACCAAACCTTTTGACAGCGATGTACTCCTTCACAAAATAAAAGCGGTATTAAAGCGCAACCAAGAGCTCAACGAAAAACAACATGCTCAAATCGAGTTTAAGATTGGCAAATACGACTTCAACAGTAAAATACGTTCCCTTACTGCTGAAGGCACTACACAAACACTTTCGCCCAAAGAAAACGAATTGCTGTTGATGTTGGCAGAATATAAAAATGACCTATTGCCTCGCGAGCAAGCATTGAAGCGCATTTGGGGTAGCGATACTTATTTCAACGGTCGTAGTATGGATGTTTATATTGCCAAATTGCGCAAGTACCTCAAAGAAGATTCTTCTGTTGAGATTGTGAACATACACGGTATGGGCTTCCGCTTGGTAGTACCAGAGAGCTAGGTATGGGAATTCGCATTATAATTTAAGCCACAAAGCCAAACTATCAAATTAGTCTGGCTTTGTGGCTTTTTATTTTGAATGATACCCCACAAAAAGAACAAGGCTCAAATTGGTTTTTTCAGCAGCTTTGAAGATTTACTCAAAGGAGATGAAATGAATGTGTTATTGAGTGCTGCAGCATTCGATTTCAAAAAAGTGATGAACAAATGGAAGCAATTCTTTTTGCGCCTTTTTCAAAATCTGTTTTTGCAGATCCAAAATAGTTTGTTTAGTAGTACTCAATTTGATATTTTGGTTTTTAAGGCTTGACTATATGGTCGGCTTCGCTTTTTTCGATAGGCTAAAATTGAAATACAGTGCCTACTTTTACACCTTAAAAAAATTTACTCATGCAATTATTCCGTTTCAAAGATCTATTGCCCATGGCGGCGATACTCGCTACCACCATTTCTTGTGTAGAGGCAAGCAATAAGAACAACAAAAACAAGTCCGACATCTTGACTGCCAATATTGACACTACCATTAATCCTGCCGACGATTTTTTTGAGTTCGCCTGTGGCAAATGGATTAAAAGCAATAAAATACCCGACGATGAAACCACTTGGGGTATTGCCAATTTAGTAAATGAAGAATTGTACAACCGAAAATTAAACATCAATAAAGATGCGGTAGCCGCCAGTGGAAAAAATACCACTCAGCAGCAATTAGCCGATTTTTGGACGGCAGCAATGGACACCAATAAAATAGATAAAGCAGGAATACAACCCTTAACAGAAGCCTTGGCAAAAATTGATGCAGCAAAAACACCCGCTGACATCATGAATGTAGCCGCCTACCTGCATACTTTTGGTGTAGGTGTTTTCTTTAACGAAGGTGTGGGTCAAGACGAAAAAAACAGTGAGGTCATGAGCTATCAATTATTTCAAGGTGGTTTAGGGTTGCCCAATAGAGATTATTATTTTAATACCGACGAGCGCACTACCAAAATTCGCAATGCCTATCCTGCTTATGTACAATCTATCTTTCGCCTCAAAGGAGATGACAGTGCTACTGCTATGCGCAAGGCTACTGCAATCATTGCTCTAGAAACCACTTTGGCAAAATCTTCGCGCAAAATAGAAGACCTCCGCGACCCCTACAAAAACTATAACAAAATGGACATGGCACAGCTCAAAGCAACTGCTCCAAATATAGATTGGGCAAGCGTGTTCACCGGTATCGGATTGCCCAAAATTGACACCGTAATTGTAGGTCAGCCCGAATTTTACAAAGCACTGAACATAGTGGTGAGCAAGGAGGCAGTTCAAAATCTGAAAGATTATATGGCTTTTCATCTTATCAGTGATTTTGCTCCATACTTGAGCCAAAATTTTGTACAGGCAAAATTTAACTTTTACAGCAAAACCATCAGAGGTGCAAAGCAAATGCGCCCTCGTTGGAAACGCGTTTTGGATGCCGAAGAAGGAGTGATTGGTGAAATTCTTGGTCAACTTTTTGTGAAGGAATACTTCAACGAAACAGCAAAAAAGCGTTACGAAGATATGACCGAAGCTGTACGCAATGCCTATAAAGCCCGTATAGAAAAACTAACATGGATGAGTGACAGCACAAAGAAAAAAGCCCTTATTAAATTGGCAGGCATCACCAAAAAAGTAGGATATCCTGATAAATGGAAAGATTTTTCGAGCCTCAAAATTGACCAACGCTCTTTTGCAAGCAATATGATGAGAGCAAATGCTTGGTGGAATAATTACAGTATTCAAAAACTCGGCAAACCTGTTGACAGAACAGAATGGAACATGACTCCGCAAACTTATAATGCCTATTACAATCCATCTAACAATGAAATCGTATTACCCGCAGGCATTTTCACCGTACCCGGCTTTCGCGACGAAGATTTGGACGATGCACTGGTATATGGTTATGCTGCCGCTTCTACCATAGGACATGAAATTACTCACGGTTTCGATGACCAAGGTCGCCAGTATGATGAGAAAGGAAACCTGAAAAATTGGTGGAGCAAAGAAGATGAAGAACAATTCAATAAGCGAGCGTCCGTTTTAGCCAATCAATTTAGTAATATGGTAGTCATTGATACCATGCACATCAATGGCAAAGCTACCCTTGGCGAGAATCTTGCCGACCTGGGAGGTATCTTAATTGGCTTAGATGCGTTTAAGCAAAGTAAAGCCTTCAAAGAAAATAAAACAATTTCGGGATATACTCCATTGCAACGTTACTTCTTAGGCTATGCATTAGGTTGGTTGTATCAAGTGCGTCAAGAGCAACTAGCATCGCAATTGCTAACAGATGTGCATTCTCCAGCTAAATTTCGTGTAAATGGCCCATTCCCTAACGTGCCAGAATTTTACCAAGCCTTTAAAATCCCTGTTGGCAGTAAAATGTATTTGCCCGACAGTGTAAGGGTAATGCTTTGGTAAGAACTCACATTTCATATATATCTTTCCTAAAGAGAGCGGCTGTATTATTAGATAATGCAGCCGCTCTCTTTTTCACCTTTATAAAAGAGCTACTATCGTTAAGATTGATGTAAGAATAAAAGAGCATTATATAAAAATTAAGCTGTGCTTTCGGTACTTTTGCCGATTAGAAATATTCTTTATAGAAAATGCAGGTAGAACAATTATATACCAAATGCCTTAGTGAGGCTGCTTACTTTATCAGCGATGCACACGAAGCCGCAGTAATTGATCCGTTGAGAGATGTTGATGTGTACATCCAAATGGCTAAAGAAAAAAATGTACAAATCAAGTACATTTTCGAGACCCATTTTCATGCTGACTTTGTAAGCGGCCATATAGAACTAGCTCGACAAACAGGTGCTACTATCATTTACGGACCTGATACTGTAGCTCATTTCGATTTTTACAAGGCAAAAGACGGTGAAGAATTAGCTTTGGGTAATGTCAAAATAAAAGTATTGCATACGCCTGGGCATACGCTCGAAAGTTCCTGTTTTTTATTATTCGACGAAAAAAATGAACCTTACTGCATCTTCACTGGAGATACTCTTTTTGTAGGTGATGTGGGTCGCCCTGATTTGTTTAGTGGCGATTTGAGCAAAGAAGAATTGGCAGCGAAAATGTATCATTCCCTCAATACCAAAATCAAAACCCTTGCCGACCACATTATTGTTTATCCGGCACATGGTCCGGGTTCATCTTGTGGCAAAAATTTGGGTCCTGATACGCACAGTACGATTGGACAACAAAAATTGAGCAACTATGCACTTCAAGATATGGGCGAGCAAGATTTTATTGAAAAAGTGACTAGCGGATTATCAGAGGCTCCGGCTTACTTTCCTATCAATGCCAAGATTAACCAAAAAGGGTATGAGCAACTAGAAATAGTAAAAACTAAAGGGCTTACCCCACTTTCTATTGATGATTTTAAACAAAAAGTGAGTGAAGGGGCATGGATACTGGATACCCGCAATGCCAACGAATTTACGGCTGCTTTTATTCCCGATTCGATTAGCATTGGTCTTGAAGGTCGCTTTGCAGAATGGGCTGGGGTACTACTGCCTTTTGGTCAAAAAATTGTTTTAGTAAGCGAAGAAGGCAAAGAAACCGAGAGTATAACACGTTTGGCCCGTATCGGCATTGATACTGTTGAAGGCTACTTGACAGGAGGAATCAATACTTGGATAAAAGCACAAGAACAAATAGATCTTATTATTGACATTGACGCAGATGAGCTGGCGATGGACATACCTCACGACCCTAAATTGGAAATTTTGGACGTGCGAAAAGAAACAGAATATGCCGAGGCTCATGTTCAAAGTGCCACTAATTTGCCACTGAATGGATTTGGCGACATCTTAAATTTAGCAATGATTGAACACGATCGTAATATTTACATACATTGCGCTGGTGGATATCGCTCTGTAATCGCAGCATCATTGCTAAAAAAACAAGGATTTCATAATGTAAGAAATGTATTGGGTGGCTTTGCTTCTATCAAAGAAAATAAAAGTATTTCTATAGTAAAAGAAGTATCAAAATTGAATTAGCGAGAAAAATAATTTAGGAAAATGAAGTCTATTTCTCTTTTGATTAATAATTTTAAAATGATGAACCAAGTCTTTGTCTAACTGCAACATTTCTTGATAATGGTCATTTAGTGTGAAAAATTTATTGTGGCAAAATTCTGAGTCAACCCGTTAAATTTTGCCTTTTCTCTTTATCTAGTCAACATTCGTATAGCTGTTTGCTGTTGCAAGTCGTCACGCTTTTCTAAATCTTGCATTTGGTCTCTTAACTTGTACATCCTCTTTGAAATGCCAAATTAAAAAGCCATTAGCTAGCCCTATTTAGTGCAACAACCCCCAGTATTTATTCGTTGTACTTTTTATGCGCTTTGATCCTTACTGTTTCGATGTGCTCATTGAAACTTTGAGCTTCAGCATTACGACCTATCATTACTGACATCCCATTCATTGGGTTTGATGAATCTTTTTAATTGGATGGTGCGTTTATGCCCATCATTACGAGACATTCTCCATTTTTCTTTTTTGGTTCGGTTAAGGAAAAAAGCAAACCGAAAGCTGATTTTGTTGACATTTAGGCACAATTTTATTTGGGTCGCCCATTTGATTACAAAATAGAACCTCAATTGGAATAATAAAAGTCTAATCGCTTGGTTTTCTGTGCTATTATGTTCGTTTTAGCTCACCAATTGTAACCCTTTTTTATTCATTTTACAATGGGTTACAAAATAGCTATACCCAAAGCCAAAGAATGAACAAGTATGAGCATTTATGAACTAAAAAGAAGAAAAAAGTGTGCAAATCAACGACTTGCACACTTTTGAACATTGTTTTTGCGGACCGGACGGGACTCGAACCCGCGACCTCCGCCGTGACAGGGCGGCATTCTAACCAACTGAACTACCGATCCGTTTTCCCATTGGGGCTGCAAATATACTGACTTTTAATTCAGATTAGCAAATCTGTTTAAAAATAATTTTTACGCTACATTTGTACCCAATTTAAAACGAAAATTTCTATGCAATTTCTAGATTTCGAAAAACCACTGGAAGAACTTTATCACCAAATAGATAAGTTGAAAGAAACTGCTGAAAAAAATCATTTGGACATGAGTGCTGCAATTGCAGAGCTAGAAAACACAATAGAGATTACCCGTACTAAAATATATGGAAACCTTACGCCTTGGCAAAGAGTACAACTGAGCCGCCATCCCGAAAGACCTTATACGCTATTCTATATAAATCAAATTTTTACGGAATTTACCGAACTCTATGGCGACCGTCAGGTAAAAGACGATAAGGCAATGGTGGGTGGAATGGCAAAATTGGATGGAATACCAGTGATGGTAATTGGTCAGCAAAAAGGAACAAACACAAAAATGCGTCAACTGCGCAATTTTGGTATGGCCAATCCAGAGGGTTATCGCAAAGCATTGCGCTTGATGAAGATGGCGGAAAAATTCAATCATCCTATTATTACTTTTATAGATACTCCGGGAGCTTTTCCGGGTCTTGAGGCAGAAGAGCGCGGACAAGGAGAGGCGATTGCTCGCAATTTATTCGAGATGACCAACCTGAAGGTGCCTGTAATTTGTGTCATTATCGGCGAGGGTGCTTCGGGTGGTGCATTAGGTATAGGCATAGGCGACAAGGTGGCGATGCTCGAAAACACTTGGTACACGGTTATCTCGCCAGAAAACTGCTCTACTATTCTTTGGCGCAGTTGGGATTTTAAAGTGACGGCGGCGGAACAGCTCAAATTGACTTCGGAGGATATGCTGGGTTTCAACTTGGTGGACGATGTCATCAAAGAGCCAGTAGGGGGTGCGCAAACCAAACCCGAAGAAATGGCGGCTATGCTCAAGCAATATTTAACAAGTACTATTCGCGAATTGGTAGCTTTAGATGCCGAAAAACGCATTGATGCCCGTATCGAGAAATTTTCTCAAATGGGTTTTTACGAAGAGCGTTAATCTTTCAATTAATTTTCAATACACATAATAATGAGTACTTCTTTTCGCGGCACGGGTGTCGCTTTGGTAACCCCCTTTCAGATAGATGGTTCTATAGATTTTGATAGCCTAAGCAAACTGATAGACCATGTCGTGAATAATGGTGTCAACTATTTGGTAGTGCTGGGTACTACCGCCGAAACGCCAACACTCAGCAATGTAGAGAAAAAGCAGATTTTGGCTCATGTGGTAAAACACAATGCTGGTCGCGTACCGGTGGTATGCGGTATGGGAGGCAATAACACTTCTGAAATAGTACATCTTATAGGAGAATATGATTGGACTGGCGTTTCGGGTATTTTGAGCGTTTCTCCTTATTACAACAAACCAACACAAGAGGGGATTTACCAACATTTCAAAGCCATAGCACAGGCTTGTCCATTGCCCATCATTTTGTACAATGTACCGGGTCGTACTTCGGGCAATATTTTACCTGCAACAGCAGTGCGTTTGGCGAATGATTTTGAGCATATTCTAGCTATCAAAGAGGCGAGTGGTAATATGAAACAGTGTATGGAATATGTGCAAGTGGCTCCGGCTCATTTTTCTATTCTTTCGGGAGATGACGATTTGATAGTGCCCCAAGCGGCAATTGGTTTTGACGGTGTTATTTCTGTGGCTGCCAATTGTTTTACCAAAGATTTTACGACAATGGTAAACGCTGCATTAAATGGGGATTTCGTATCTGCCAGAGCTCATCATTACACCTTGCTGAAAGGTATTGATTTGCTTTTCGCAGAAGGGAATCCCGCAGGTGTAAAATGTGTGTTGAAGGAAATGAATATTTGTGGCGATACGCTTCGTTTGCCATTGGTTAATGTGTCGGAAAATACTAAAAGTGCAATTCAGGAATATTTGAAAGGTTTTTAAATTTACTTTCTTTTTATCAAACCTTCGAAACACATTCGAGGGCTTTGTTATTTTAAAATGTGGTCGTAGCAATACAATAGCAAATAGTAAGCTCAAATGTGTTCATTATAACAGGCAGGAAAGCCATAATCTGTGATTACTTTATTCTTTGTGCAAGAATGCTTTTAGCTTGGATGCTTTTGAGCTATGGTTGGGCAAAACTTACAGGCAATCAATTTGGTGTATCTGAAAAGGAATTGGCTATGCCCTTAAAAGATGTTGGACTGTTTAAGCTTTCATGGTATATGTTTGACCAAGAACCTTTCAAATCATTTGTTGGAATAGCACAAATGATTAGCGGACTACTTATTCTTTACAACCGAACCCTGATTTTAGGTGTATTGATTTCTATTCCCATTTTTGCCAATATCTTGGTCATCGACATTACTTATGTAAAAATGACCGCCTTTTATTGGCGCTTATCTTACTATTTGCTCTTAGACTTTTTAATACTGTGGCATTATAAAGACAGAATGAAAACTGCTTTTAAGTCCATTTTATGGGAATAAGCACAAAATGTAAATATCCGCTTTGGGCGTATTTAATTTTACCTGTAATGGTAATACTGATGGAAATATTAGGAGGATTGCTGCAAGGAGTTGCGCACTTTGCGTATGACCTACTAACAAAATAGATTAACGCATACTAAAGGGTATGCTGAATTGTCTCGACGGTTTTTTTGGAATAATCATATATTTCATCTTCTTTTATTACTCGCACATATTTTGGCTGACCCAATAAATTAATTGCGTTTAAATAGTGTTTCTGCAATTCATAATTCTTAGGTTTTGCTACAAGAAGGTCGAAATTTATTCCTTTACTTTTTGCATAATCTTGCAAATGTGTAAACTGACCAAAGAACCTCAGAGATTTATTTTGTACATCAATCGGGCGAGACAAATCAAATGAAATTGGCTTTACAAGGTTAAGTGTGCCATTTTGCCAAGCGACGTCAAATTTAAATTTTTCACCGTAATTTGTATTTATTTCAAAGTCATAATTTATCCTTGCAGATGTATTCTCTATTTCTAAACCATTTTCTCTTAAGTATGTTTTGTAGCTAGAAATTATTTGATGCTCATCTATTTTTGTACTGTCAATGCTTAAACTATCATAAGCTGCAAAATATAAGTTATATAGCTTCTTAGAGATGCTTGCTAAATCATCGCTTTTTGATAGGTCTTCAAAAGATAAAATACCCTTTTTTGTTTCAGAAAATTGCAAGGCACTTGAATCGGGAGGCAATATGTTTTCTGCAATAAATTGTATAAATGATATTTCAGCAGTATTATGACTAAATATATCGGGGTCTCTATTTAAATCCCCTATACTTATTGCAAAACTACGGAGATAATGTCTGATTGTTTTTTCTTGAACTTCAGGATACACCGTACTTATTCTAGCTAGCTTTTTAGGGTATATAAATCTGAATTGTTTAACGTTTGGTACATATATCAACAAGCCAATATTAAGCACTTCTCCCAATATTTGAGAGTGCCTATATTGCAATAGTGAATAGATATATGTAGATGTTTTTACGCTATGCATTTCAGCATTGATTTTATAAATAAATTAGGTTCTTTCTTTAGAAAGCAAAGGTATTCTATTAATCGTTCACTATGCCCGCAAGGTATATCAAGAATTGATAAATCTCTAATGATTTTTTCTATTAAACCAATATCCAAACGTGATAGATTCTCCTCAAATTCATCAAATAAGTTTACCTTTTTATTAGCTCTCAGGCTTTTAAGGTACGAATGACTTAACTGTTGGGTGTATGGCGTAAACAACTCTTCATTCTTTAGCTTATCAATCATTAGCCTATATAAGGCTACTTCGTTGTCTATAAATGGCATTGAAAATAGGGAATTGAGTATGGTAGTCTTTATTATTACAAAGTTTTACAACATAAGGGACTTCGTTGTTGCCATCTAATGCAAGAACGTTCCAAGGAACTGTTGTGCTTCCTTTAGACATTAGCCCGTTAAACTGAGTAGCTGTTAGAATCTTCAAAATCCAATTCAATATTCCTTCAAATGTAATAAAGCAATACTTAAATACAACTAACTATTTAAGGTAACTATACCGATTTACACGCAGAATAATAATTGAATAGTGTGACGAATCAACCACCTCTTACTGTTTATGTGTTTTTAAAAGGGTGTCTTTCTTCCCAAGCACCTTCATGTTCATGTTGCAAATTGATTTTACTGGATACCAAGGTGCGGATACATACATTGCGTACATACAAAAATGTAGGTAAGTATTTGGGGTTGCATCCCAGCCTTGCCTTAGCTTCGAGAGCCGTTCTTCCCAAATTGAGGTTGGGTTTTTGTGCCACAATAGCTTGCTCAATGCTAAAGTAGAGGATATTGAAATAAAGGTTAAGTGTAGCATTTCGTTCGTAATCGAAACCAATGTAAAACATATCAAAGCAATGCTCTTGCATCCAGCCCGAGGCAAATGCGACCATTACATCGCCTTCATAAAATGCCCATATCTTGAGTTCATTGGGATACATTTTTTTGAGCTCGGGTAAAAATGATACATTGAGAAAGCCCAAGCTGAAGGCTTGTTTAGTGCTGACTTGTTTGTAGAGTTGAAAGATTATCTCAGATTTTTGGAAAACCTCTTCGGTGTTCAATGCTACAATTTTTAATTGCTGCAAGGAGTTGCGCACTTTGCGTAGTTTTTGAGCGTATTTGTGTTTGAGTGCCGCTTCGTAATCTGCAAAAGAGCTCCAAGTTTTGGGCAATTGCATTTGCATGGAAATGTCATTGCGTAATTGATTGTAATGGGGTGCAAAATTCTGAAAATAGGGAACCAAATCTTCCGGCACATCTTTGATGAGCGTAGCCATAGCTCCGCTTTTTTTTGCTGTGCTTTGAATCATTTTTTCATAAACCCTATACGCTTCAATATTGCTCAAACCAACTGTATGAAAATTGATGGTATCGTGCCGAAATAAATGCCCAGCTATTAATAACGAGGGTTTGAAAACGTTCAAACAAATTGGGGCAATTTTATTCTGATAACCGCTTAATAAACCTGTATTGAGGTGCTTGGGCAACACATGAAGCAATTGAAAATAAGCTATTGCTTTAGGGTTGGATGGATTGCCTAAAAGGGCATAATAGTAGTGTACATCTGGTAGTTTAATCTTTTCGTACAAAGCCAATGATTTGCTGCTCAAAGGATGGTGTGCAGGCAAGCATCCGTCCCAACCAAGGGGTAGTTCTGTGCTCGATTGATAAATTTGAATATCCTCTTTGAGGCTGCATGGTCTTGACATAGGTAGGCTAAGGAAGGCAAAGTAAAACCATAAAGGAAAGCGAATAGTTTTTCTTCCTAAGATTTAAGAAAACGCTGATTAATTATGATTTTTACTATCAAGCTCTCCTACGATTACTTTCTGCACGCATTCTGCAATGCTATAATGAATTTCATTGCTACAGTTCATCGGGTCGCCATCGGTTTGCATCAGTTTTAGATCGGGGTGGCTAATCGTAATATTTTTCCCGCGTATGCGATGTACATATTTGCTTTGTAGCAAGGTGCCGCTAAGCATTCTGAGACCCAATATAGCACCTAGTATTTTGGGGAATTTTTTTATAATCACTACATCAAACAAACCATCTGTCCAACTGGCGTCTTCGGCTATTTTAAAATTATAGCCAAACTGACAGCCATTCGCCACACTGATAAAGAAGGCTTTTTGCTGTAGTTGTTTGCCATCCACAGTGATATTCCATGTCCAATCTTTGTATATCCACAAATATTTGGTAATCAACCACATATATACTAATAAACCTCTTCTCTCGCTTTGGGCAAATTTTTTACAGATCAAAGCATCATAACCTACTCCGGCATTACTGGCAAAAAGTTTTTCGTTAGCAAAACCCAAATCAATTTTTTCAACCATACCCTTATTAATTGTCCTGATTCCATCCGCCAGTTTCAAGGGAATTTTTAAAGTTCGAGCCAATCCATTGCCAGAGCCTTTGGGTAAAATTGCCAAAGCAGTTTCGGTACCGTACAAGCCTCGTAAAACATCATTTACAGAACCATCTCCGCCTACTGCCACTACAGCAAATGCACCCGCTTTTGCAGCGGCTCTTGCCAAATCTTCGCCATGCCCAGCTCGTTCGGTCAATTGTATTTCGTAGGTATAAACCGACTTGTCTAAACAGTTGTCTATAGCGGCTTGAATAGATTTGTTACGATCTACTCCAGATTTTGGATTGACGATAAAAACTAAATGTTTCAAGATAGCTGTGCTTTCAAACTAAGATCCATACTCACTGCATGGTGGATAATAGCACCAGCGGATATAAAATCTACTCCTGCCGATGCATAATCAAGAATATTACTTTTGTTGATGCCGCCCGAGGCTTCTGTTTCGAAGCGATGGTGAATCATTTTTACTGCTTCTTTTGCGGTTTCGGGACTAAAATTATCTAGCATAATACGATGCACCTGACCCACGGATAATACTTCCTCCACATCGGCAAGACTGCGGGTTTCTACCTCAATTTTTAAATCCAGACGATTGGCTTTGAGATACTCATTCGTTTTAAGAATAGCCTTAGTGATGCCGCCACAAAAATCAATATGATTATCTTTGAGCATCACCATATCGTACAAACCCATTCGGTGGTTTTCGCCACCGCCTATTTTCACCGCTTCTTTTTCGAAAGTGCGAAAAAGTGGTGTGGTTTTTCGGGTATCTAATATTTTTGTGTTACAACCCTTCAACAATTGCACATATTCATTCGTCAGTGTGGCTATTCCGCTCATGCGCTGCATACAATTGAGAGCCAAGCGTTCGGCTTTGAGTATGGTATGAATTTTTGCGTTTACTTCAAATGCTATCTGCCCAGAAACAACTTTGTCCCCGTCCTTATCAAAGGCGACAAAATCGGCTTCGGGTTCTAAGAAAAAAAATATTTGCCGGGCCAGTTCCATACCCGCCAAAATACCATCTTCTTTTATTTTGAGTATCGCTTTTCCATTAGCCTCCGTCGATATAGATGCCAAAGTAGAATAATCTCCCGCACCAACATCTTCTAACAAAGCCGCTTTTATAAATTCGAGATGATTCACGCTGTATAAATATCGTTTGAGTGACAAAGTTAGTAGAAAAAATACGGCTGAATTCAAGTTTGAAATGCAACGGGTTGTAAAAATAATTTAATTGGCAAAAAGTAGTTTAGTTTTTTATAGGTCTGGCGTTTGTTTTGGTTTGAATAGCTAAGATTTGTTTATTTGAGTAATCGTTCAGGTCTGTTTTTCTGGTCAGATATTGCCGAATGAGCCCGATTGGGTTTTCATTAATGCCTCTTTTATGAGGGCTTTGTGGGTCGGTTGGTGTAGTGCAAATTCGGTTCGCTTGTCGGAGGTGATGGTTTGTGAGGTCATAATGATACTTGAATTGGTGTTTATAAATTCACAAATAAATGCCTTTGGTATTGCGCATTTTTAGCCCACGCTTTTTGTGAAAAATCCGCTTTGGGTAATGCCTCAATTTGGTGTCTTTGGGCTTGACTAACCTTGTTGGATTTTAAACTTGAACTTAGAATGGCATTGATTATTTAAAAGAAAAAGTGGACTCTTGACAATTTGCCGACAACTTTAGACTGATAAACAGTTTTAAAACTTAACTTAGCGACCTTAATAATTGACAGAAAATATTTAATGAAATTAGTAACGCAGACACCCAAAAAAGCACTTAAAGCCTTCTTAAAGCAAAAACCTTTAAGAAGTGAGATTGATGTTTTTAAAACAAACCTCATTGCTTTACTCGACAAAATCAGCGTTATAGAAAAACGGCCTAAGGACGAAAGCGAAGAACATTTAAAAAACGACCTGCGGGACTTCTTGCGGGACACTTACTACCGTGACACCAACGCCATCAATACCAAAGACAAAAAAGACCTTGTAATTCATCTCGACAAGACAACAAACAGCGAAGTTGGAGTAATCATTGAAGCCAAACGGCCAACCAATATTGGCGAAATGGTAACGGCTGACAATCCCAACAAAAAAGCACTTCACGAACTTATACTTTACTACTTAGACGAAAGAAACCAAACAGGAAACAACCAACTAAAACAGTTGGTAATGACCAACGTAAACCAATGGTTTATTGTTGATGCCAACTATTTCGACAAACATATTTACCGCAACACTCAAATAAAAAAACTATACGAAACCAAACGTAACGACAAAAAAGACAACCCTTGGTTTTATGAAGAAATTGCAAAAATAGTTTCAAAATTTGAGGTTGAAATCCCCTGTATTTATTTTGATATTAGAGATTATGAAACCGTTTTACGCAAC
>JASGCQ010000058.1 GCA_030054025.1 Phycisphaerales bacterium
TCCGGTTTTGTCGTAGCTGTAGTTGTCAGTAGGCTGCCCAGGCTGGAGGTCGCCGCCGCCTAGCCCCCCCAAAGGGGGGGAAGTGGGCGCGGCGGCATCGGCCACTTGGAGCAGCTTGTTGTTGGTAGTGGCGGTGGCAGAGGATCCGCTGTATTTGTAGCTGAAATTGTCTATCTGCACAGGGGTGCTTTGCCCATCCCAACGCTGGAGCTTGGTGATATTGCCGTCCATATCGTAGTTATAACTGCTCTTGAAAAGCTCTGTCGGTGTAGTAATGGCGCTAAGGGCGGCATCGTCCACATTGATATTGGTAGCGAGCTTGAGGCGTTGGAGTTGGTCGTAATTGTAGGCACGGAGCATGGTGCCCTGCCCTGCGATACCTGTGGTTTGATGACTGATGTTGCCGTTGTAGAGGTTGAGACCAGCGCCTCCAGAGGAGGGGGGTACGTTGATGACGGCTGTAGTGCCAATGGGTTTGTAATCGTTGTTAAAGTATTGAAGGGCATGGGCTAGCACATCGCGCGGGTAGGTCATATCGCCAGAGGTACCGTTTTGGCCCATCTCTTTGCTGGGGTTGAGTACATCTCCATTGATGGCTTTGAGCCATCCTTGTATGGTGTAGGCGTACTCGAGGCTTTGTATTTTTTGGTTGCCTATCTTGAGTGTGGCCAAGGGCCCGTGTTGGTAATAGCTGTATTGCGCATCTGTGTTCCAGATGAGTCCATCGTTGGAGGTTTTGACGGTGGTGATACGGTTGTCGGCATCATAATCATATTGTTGGTAAAACTGGTCGGGGTGGCCACGGTTGTAAGATATCATGTTGACTTTGCCAGAGATGAGGTCGTAGTCGTAATCAAGGCGGGAGTATTGCTGCTCGTAGCTGCGCAGTTTGGGATAATCGTAGGTGATATTTTGCACATTACCGCTGATATCGTAGCTGTAATAGGTAGAGAACTCGGCTTCGCCGAGGCTGCCTCCAGATGATGTGTAAGCCCATGCGGGTCCGAGGCCTGCATAGTACTTGATGGCTGCCACCCTACTGCGGAGGTTTTCTTGACTACTGAGCATGGCATCGGGTATGGCTCCAAGATCTTGGGTCATATTGTCGTAATAGGTGAGTACTACTTGACGGCGGACTTTGTTGCGGATGTAAAATTTGAGGTCGTCGTAGGAGTATGTTTTTTCGTCGTAAGAGTAGGTAATAAAGTCGGGGTGAGGCCCGGTAGAGGAGGTATCGGTGAAGTCGGGGCGCTTGTAGAATACGGTGCAGGGCGTGAGGTCGTAATCGACGGTGCTGCTGTATTTACAACCGAGCTGTACTTCGCCAGACTCTTCGGGGCGACCTTGGGCATCGTAGATGCTATAGGTGTAATATCCGTCCTTGCGCTGTTTGGAGTTTTGGGAGAATATTTGACGTCCTGCCGCATCATAAAAGAAGTAGGTAGTGCCACCGTCGGGTGTTTTTTGATAGACGAGTTGGTTGAGAGAGTTGTATTGGTAGTAGGAAATTTTGTTGTGGTTGGTGAGTTTATAATTATCAAAATGATGAACACCTGGAATCCATCTAGGGCCTATACCATCATGTCCCATATAACCAAAGGTGTAGGTTTCCGCTTTATATGAGAGGGTACCATCGCGGTATTTATCTACATTAGTAAGGCTAGTGCCTGTAAGTGGTTGTACGCCCATTGGGGGTACTGTACGCACAAGGTTGCCTACTCTATCGTAGTAGTATAATGTTTGTTGGTATTGCTGTTGTTGGGTGCAGAAGGTAAGTGTTTCTTTAGTGGTATTGAGCAGATGACTGAGATAATCGTTGCTGATACGAGCAACATTTTCTTCAAAATATTTATAATAATTAGCCTTCCCATTGGCGATAGCATTTTCAAGCAAGTTGTATTCGCAGTCAATACTATCAAGACAGCGAGCGCCGCTAGGATGATGAAAGAGTATAACGTTTTCGGCCACATTGGTACTCAATAGGTCAAAAGATGTATAACCAAGGCAATTGACCGTAACCGCAGCTGTACCTGAACCAGATACAGCATTAATGGTAAAGGTACGTTTGTCGGGTCCCATTTTGAAGGATGGAAGATTAAACTTAAAGGTATTAAGCTGCTTACCCAAAAGCTTGTCTGGCGGTGCTATATAGACATTGTACATTTTGTGATTAGCATCAAAATATTGGTACCAATACATACCATTTGCCTTGCGGTAAATGTTGTATGTGGTATTGGGTATAAAAGTAGTACCATCAAAAGCAGTTTTTGTGGTTTTATCGGCATCGGGAAATGGGCTGTCTGTACCTGTAGTGCCAGCAGCTGAGGGTATAATGATGGTTTTGAGGACATCAAAATTACCTCCACTAGGCCAAGTTGTAGGGCTAGGGTTGTAGGCATAAAGGTGATTTCGGCTGCCAAGACAATAAGGATTATCGTAGGTGAAAGTGCTTGCGCTAAATGTAGCACCAAGGTGGGTACCCAAGCTAAGAGGGTCTATATTGGTAAGCATTGTAGAACGCCATGTGGCTGCAGGTGTAGTAGGCAAACCATATATGTATGAGAGGTAATATTGTTTTAGGTCGGAAGTGTAGTCGCTGCTGCGCAATAGTTCGCTGCTCCAAAATTCATAGGCAACTTTGCATTCTTCGGCACTACTGGTGTGCAAATAATTGCTCAACCAATCTTGAATATCTGCTTTGTCTTTGGGCGTAGCTGTGGTACTAGATGGTGCAAAAACGTGTAGCTTATAATTGCGATATTCATTATTTTCATAGACTAGTACATTGTTCGTAGAACCAGTAATAGATACTGGTGGTGTAGCTGAGAGTGGGAATGAGAATGAACAATCGTTGCGTGTAAAGAGCAGATTTTCATCTGAACCAGTAGTGTAATGTGGCGTATATGTTGCAACTCCTGATAATGTTGGCAGGCCAGCTAGTGTAGCTCCTTGCATATAGAGGTAATAACGAGCTAGATTATCTGAATTAACAGGAGCCAGATTTACTAAAATAATAGGATTGGCTGTGGTGCTGAGTTTATATCTGAACAGGTCGGGAACGGTAGGACCGACTTTTTTAATATTAGTTTCAAAAGCATCCGCTGCCGACTCAGATGTAAATTCTATTCTAGCATTAGCTATTTCTTTTTTGAAATCAATTTTGTCTGAAAGGGCGCAACCTTCCATTAAATTTTGATACTCTTGGAAATTAAATTGTTTATTGAATTTAAAATTGAGATAATTGCGTATTGTTTTTTGATATAGTGGATGATTGGCTTTTACTGAATAGGCATAAGTAGATTGATCTGTACCCAAGAAATCGTCAAAAGCACGTTTGATATCCACACAAGTAATGGCATTTTCTAAAGTTGTGGCTGAAGGTGCAGGTGTCATCAAATCAACAAAACCGCTCCAAACATAATAGCGTGGAGTAGCTACGCATGAGGTGCATTGAGCATCGATTACTGCTGTTTTTTGTGCAATAACACCATAGTTTCCAGCCTTACTATCATTATTGATGCATTGTGGATTGGTAAAGTTGAGGTCTGATGTACTAGACAAAACTGTGTTGGTGAAATTATTTATATCTGTTGTAATTGATTGGTCTTGCGACTGTATATTAATAAAGTAATTGGTAGTAGCCCATCCAGATCTTAAAGATAAGTTTACATATTTGCCACATGTGCTTGTAGTGCAAGTAGGGCTTATGTATTTGGTAGTAGCCAATACATTGAGGGTGTAAGGAATTGTTAAGCCCATGATAGCAATTATTTTGGCATCGAAGGGGTTTGATGGCGACAAGTTTAATGAGGTGCCAGAGCGCATAGTTGTAATATGAGCATTTGCAATTTCGGATTTGACTACAGAGTAATTTAAGAAGCCTTTTAAACCGTCGTATAGGCTAGAATCGCCACAAGCATAATTTGATACTTTTGATTTTATGTCTTTTTCATTGTTTGGTAAAAGCCCATATGCCACTAAAAATGGATGACAAAGATGGCTAAGCGCTGCAGAGCCACCAGTAGCAGAAGCAATAATTGACGCTCTAATAACATTAGGTGTAAGCTTGTTGCCAGCAAGTATGCTTGTTTTTAAATGATATTTTAGCGTAAGTTTGTCACTTATTGGGCAATCTTTGAGTGCCATCATTACGGCTTCGACCTCAGCATCTGCCAAGTCAGTCATGTCACTACTGTGTTCTGTCAGTACTTCGGTAGGGGTGGGAGGAGAAAGGGAAATGGGTTCGGATTTGAAGGCTTTGTCATATAGATTTCTACGCCATTCTGTTTTTACACTTGATAAATCAGACTCACCAAGGGTACCTGTACCATCTGGGTTTAGCGTTTGGTACAAGGAAGCAAAATGAGGTTTACCGACAAGGGTCATCCTATATTTAGGGCAAGATTCACAATCATTTTTAAGAAAATGAGGGTTGTTATCTAATTGATATTGTTTGATACGATTACGGTTATTGAGATAGCGCATTTGGAGGTTAGTAAAATATTTTTGTTTTATATCATCATTATCAAAGATTAAAGCGTCTATTTTGGTTTTGTAGTTGGTATTGGCACATACTTGCATTTCGTCGTAATTGCCTGCACCACAATATACTTGTGCTAGAGATTGCTTGCTCAAGATATCTTGATGTAAAGGCAAAACAGTGCCAGGGGGTATTGAATAACCCCATATTACAGATGAAACCGAGAAAGGGTATTTAAGTGTATTTTTATAAACAGCGAGCGAATGAAAGAATGCAGCATATGGGTCGGCATTTACAATGTCGTCTATATTAAACAAGCTTGCTGCTTCGGCATCATGATAATCGGTGATTTCGGAAAATTTCTTTTCGAAGGTTCCGGAAAACAATTCGCAATTTTTTAGTTTGCAGTATTCGGGATGTAATGGAAGTAAAGCCTCCGCCATTTCCCTGTTAAATATCTTGATAAAGGTTTGAGGATCTAGCTTTTTGATGTCGACATATTTTTTGCCTTGATGCCATACTTCTGCAGGATAGTTGATACAATCTGCTTGATAACGGTATTTGGGTTCGTTTGTAACGATGAATGTATTCATGGTGGCAACACCGTATTTTGATAAATTATTGATAAGTGGATTATTTGTAGCTACTTCAATAATGATTTCGTTGAGTGCTCCCGATGTCGTTTTTATGCCTTTGAGGTCGTACTTTTCGCCTCCCAAACTAGGGTTTGAAAAAGGTACGTTTTCGACTCCGTTTACTTTGTAGCTGTTGATTTTTAGATAGTTGGCTTGTACGAAAGTATATATTTGGGTTGCGGGCGTGAGTTCAGGAGTAGTAAAGGTTGTTTTGAAATAAAGAGGTTTGTGGTAATCGCGAACTGCGGTATCGAATAGGTCGGTAGTGTTGGTATAGGGATCTACTTTGGGGGATGGGCAAATTTCATTGCTATACATGATTCCGATGTGGCTATGGTCTGCACATGCATAGGCATCTTTGGTATAGGTGACTCCTCCATCGAGTGAGCATTTCCATTCGTGGTCTATATTGAGCGTAGCACCTATCGATGTGGGTATGGCAATCATGGAGGTGAATGCACCGGGTGAATATCCTGTGCGCACAAGGAATTGCCTAGAGGTAGATGTGGCTATGTTCAGGTTCAGGTTTTCAAATATGGAATTGATTTTATGTGAGATAAAATTGCCACCTTCGTCTTGGAGGTAGACTCCGTATTTGGCCCCGGGATACATGTCTTTTATCATTTGTTCGCGAAGCAAATCGCATGGGCTGTCTTCATCAGCAGGATTGTCAAATTGTTTTTTGCAAGGAAATTTTGTTGCTTCAACAGCCTCTCGGATAAAGAATGCTTCTGGGCTAAAACAAATGGGTTCGTTGGCTTTGACAAAACCACGTACTTGATTACGAATGTCATATTCTGAAAAATATAGTTTTTTATCAACCATGAATTTACCCTTAGGCATATTGTAACTAAGATCAGGAGTTGTTGTAAAATTTGTTTCACCTGAACCCAATGTGGTGGTAAGGGTATGTGAGCCTAAGCTGCCAGTGAGCGATAAGTCGTCATATTTTATGCCACAATTGTCGGAAACAGCAATATCATAATAGCCTTTTGCCCAAAGATATTGTTCGCCACATTCGGTTTTGTATGGTTTAGTGGTGACATTATAATTTAGTGTATTGGTACCACCACCATCATTGTACATAGCTGAAGTAAAGGATAGTGTATTGTTTTTCTTTTCTTGCCCACCATTTTTGAGCAAATTGTTGCAAATCAGATTTCCAGGTACAAAATTATCTAGTTGTGATATAGGGTATTTGTCAGAATTAGGTGATGATCCTTGTAAACCACTGATAACAACTTTTCCTTGAGGATTAAGGATAGAATAACTTGATTGTCCGTTTGGGTCAGTAACAATTTGTTTGGGATAAAATTGTTCCTGACCTGCTTCAGTTCCTAAATATTTATCTAATTCAGTTTGAGTAGCTCTGACATACTCATATCTTGTGCCGTGCCCTTCGGAGAGCTGTTGTTCTTTACCTGCACCACCTTGCCATTCTACCTTATTGGTATTGTCTGGTGAATAAATGGTTTGAACCATAGGGAATCCTTCAGCATCCGGTATAAATTTTTGCATCCCGGATTTGTCAGGATTATCGGGCGAATAATATTTGTAGGCGGCGGCCGTATTGGCTAGTGGATCAATTGCACCTGAGCGACTGCATCCTAATGTATCGAAGTCATTTGCTCTATAGGGTTTGCTGGTGGCATTATTGATTAGTATATCATTGCGGTAATAAAGATATTTTTGTGTAACGGGTGTGGGCAGTGAAACGATTGACGGACGACCCTCGTAATCATACACTTTTTCTACAGCTACAATTTTATTTTCATTGCTGTTTATTTTGGTTTGTGTTTGACGGTCTTTGAGCGAGCCGTCAAAATAATTGATGACATGTTTGTATTTTCCTTGCTCGGCAAAGTTGATGGTATATTGCCAATTGAGGCTATCGTCGGTATGTGGGTTGCTAATAAGGCATCCGTATTGATAAAAAGCTGAAGAACCGCTTGAGGAAGTAGACACAGCACCATAGTCGGGTAATGTCCAGGGTCCATATTCAATGGTTTTGTAATCTTCAAACTTGGGTCGGAGCATACGCATACGGAAAATAATGGCTCCGTGTTCGTAGATTAAAGGTATGTTGAAACTTGGATAATCTAGCTGAACACGGGTGCTGTTTTTTCGAAAATCGTAATCAATACTGCCAGCAGATGTAAATTTATATGTTTTAGTGCCTGTTGCTATATCGTATTCGTAATCGTCGATATAGGTCCATTCTAACTCGTAGGCAGCAGGCTTGTGATCTATTGCATAACAACTAAAACCAACAGGCATTGACACAGTTAAAGTAGTTAGTCCGCCTGAAATTTCTAGATTTCTTCCATCAGCACTTTTGGTGCTAGAAAGACTGATATACATTGGCGTTTTATCGTAACGTTGTGCAATAATCTCGGATTCAATAAAGAAATTTGCGGGAACGTCTGAGGGTGCAATTGATGTTGTTGCGTATCCTCCAGTACTTAGTGCAGGGTAAATACCTGTAATTTTAACCTGAAACTTGTATGAACCTGTAAAAGAATAGATGCTAAGGTCGTTGTATTGTTTTCGAACTTCAGGATTGTAACTGAGGTATAATGATTTTACTTCAGTTAATACAAAACTCGAACCTGGACTAAATTTCAATATTGTGACATCTACTTTGATATCATATTTTGGTGTGATTACAGCTACATCTTGATTTACACCAATTCTAACAATGTTACGTACACTTTTGAAATCGAATATAGATTTCCAAGTTGTTGGGTGCGAATCCATATAATCCCATTTGTCAACAAGTGTTGCTTCAACAGGATATGGATTTGCGATAAAAGATGTTGTTCCTGTAGCAGTTGCCCAAGTTTTAATCTTATCCGCATTAGATAATTGGGAATAGAGATCGGGCAAAAACTTGAATTGCGCACTTGATGAATAAGCAAGAAGCACTAAGATGAGTATGATTGCATATTTCCTTTTCATAGACTTGTTTTTTTATAATTCTATTGGAGTGAGTTTATATTTGGCATATTTAGGTTTCAACGTTGGCTTGTCGTTGGCAATGGTAAAGAGCCTTGACAAATCAAAAAGGGATTGATTAACAGTATAATTAATATTGTTAATATAAAACTTGGTTATATAAAACTGTTCATCAGAATGATCTTCAATTTCATAATAGGCAGACATGAGCTTATATGATTTTTTGTGAAAATCATATTGAAGATAATTTATGGGGTAATTTTTAATTCTGACTTTTAAACGATAATAGTATTTTGAGGACGAATCAATTTCATAATTACTATTCAACATTTTTAACAAAGAATCTGTCATATTGAATGTGATTTTGGAATCATCAGCATTAAATTTTATTCTACTTTTTTTACTTAATAGTGAAACATCACAAATAGTAGCAGTTTTATTCTTGTGATCAAATCGGCAAAAATAATTTGCTATCCTAGCCACAAATTGATAATTACTACTGTCTACATATTGACCTGATAATGTATATAGCTTTCCTGATGCACTATCTACATTTTTTGCTTTAAGCATGTTCCGCAAGATCATTTTATACTCATATGAAATCTCTTTGCTTTGATTTGCAACTTTTATTTTATCCAATAGTTTATTTTGGTTTTGGCCATAAACTGATTGGGTGGAACAATAAAACAATAGCGCGATAATATATATAGTCTTATAATTTTTCATTTTTCTGATAAGCTTCTTTCTGTTTTACAGTTTCTTAATTATCTTTTTTTGAATTAGACCTTCTACTCTCGCTTATGGTAACGATACCTTTTGTTGTTTCTTTTTTTGTGCGCACCAAAAGTCCTTCTTGATCATATTCAAAAAAAGTTGCAAAATGATTTTCGTCTAATTGAGCCACAAGCTTGAAGCTAATGGGGTCATAAACGAAAGATTTCATATTTGCGGTGATAGGTAAAACTCTAATATCATCAATATAAACATTGGCAGGAATTTTCAGCGAAATGGTAGTAGCAGATGATGATGAGAAATCTAAGACGGCCTCAAATTGAAACCATCCGTCAATATTTCCTGTTTTTAGTTTCATGTTTACATCTACAGCAGAACCAATAGCTGTTTTAAGCATTCCTTCGGTAATATTTACATTTTTTGCCCATAGTTGTAAAAGGTATTTCTTACCCATTGAAAATTTGAATTCCCCTAATTGAGTAGGTAAGGCATCTCCAGTAGTAAAATTGAAAGTAGAAGCACTAAGAGCCTTCATACTATAAAATCCGGAGTGACTTGATTCTGAACTCAAAACAAGAGATGATCCTGCAGGTGTAAGTTCCCTTAAATGATAGTTTTGCCCATAAGCAGTGAATGACGCTCCAGATTTAGCGTCAGCAAATAACTTGAAAACACTATAAATATCTCCTTTTGAGAATAATGCAGCAATTTTTTCGGATAAAAGCATATTATAATCTTCAAATCCTTCAAACAAAAATTGTTGGTATTTGGCATTAGATGCTACAGCAACAGGGAGTGCTTTGTTGTAACCGTATTGAGCTGAAGAATAATTACCAATTGCATCTTGTTCTTCAAGTGCATTACCAAAAATATCGTAACGAGTAATGGTTGATGCACATTTCCAAAATTGAGGAGATGTTCTTGTTCTTTCGACAAATAAATTAGTAGGTCCGTCGCAAATGGTTGGTGGAACTTTTGCTGAATTTACTATAGACCAAAACTGATTAGCTATCGGCATTATGAAAGTAGCATCACGTTTTACATCAGTGTAGGTGTATGCCCGTGAGGTAGTTGGAGCGTATGATGCCAGAGGTCTATAATTACCTCTATAACCTAAAACGAATGGATTAAATAATTCATACTTAAAATCTCCTGAAAGGTTCATTTTATTAATAAAAGGGGCATAAATTTGAGCATCTTCCGTAAATGTATTGGCAGTAGTGCTTAAAATACCATATATTTTTTCAAATAATTGATTGATTGTCCTTGTATTAGCTTCTCCTACAAAATTTGTTTGTTGTACAGTTTTGTTTAGATTATTACGACGACCAGAACGAATTACTTTGACAATAACATTGCGATAGACTATGTAGTCTGATGGCCATGAAGATTTATTAACTATTCCTAAAAATTTATTTTTGAATCGTGGAGCTACTTTTAATGCGCAGCGTAAATCTTTTAAAATAGGCGTTTCAGAACCTGGTTCGGTTACAGACTCTTTAATAATTTTCGACATAGAACCATCTTTGCCACCACCACCACCTGTACAAGCAGAAATACCTAACTCATGGGTTTCGAAATCAAGGTTAGTTCCCCAGTGTTTTCTTTGAAACATTTCAACACTAAGAACCTTATCTTTTGTAATTTCAACATCCGCGCGAGATGTAGAGTTTTTATTGGTTGCGTACAAAGTATATTTGCCTGTTTTTAATTTGATACAGTTATGTGTGTAATTGTTACCTTCAACTAGATTCCATCTACCAGGTGTTGGATCGCTTAACCAACACTCAGACCATTGTATTGTACCTAGGCCATCATTAAACTTTCTTAAGCTTAAATAACCATAATCTGGACATGTTGCTTCATAAATAATCGGAGTGCATTTTCCTTTTTTAATTTCGAAGGTTCCAGATTCAGTACTGTGAGGAAACCCTTTTGTTACTTCATAGGTATAGATACCCACAGGTAGTGTTTTTCTAAATCCTTTAAAAGAAGAATCACAATAATTGGGACTTGAACCAATAACAGGGTTTGAAATACGACCTGAACCGACAACGTCTCCCGCAGAAGATTTTATAACAATAGTTGCATGATTGAATATTGTACAATCAAATTCATTTTTATGCATCCCAAATACCACAAATCCTTGATCTGGAGTAGGGGGGGTACATGTATCAGCACCACTTCCTAATACCCAGAGTTTGAAAATTTTCTCATTACCAGAATTAAAAGTGTATTTTACTAATAACTCATCTCCATCTGTAAAGCGGTCGAAATTGTTGGTATATAGAAATCCATCTCTTGAAGAATTGATAACTAATGAATCCATTACTTCCTCGTAACCATCATTTGTATAGGATGGACTCATACCTTCATATGCCAAATACGCAGGATGAGAAAGGTTATAGGTATTTTGGCTAAATTCATTATTAGTACGTGTTAAAATCGGGATTCCTGTCTCAGCATCATATACGAGGTTTTCAGTTGTTGTTTTGGCGCCATGATCAATTGATTCAATAGAATGAAGAATACCATACTGTTGAATAATCTTGGTTGTAACCATCGATTTAAATTGTTTGGTATTCATTTTGTCAGATTTCCATAAAGAAGGAACTGGAGTTGGGACTCCCATAATTTGAAGCATATTCAGTCCTATGGATGTTTTGTGCGTAAAAGATTCGGACGACCTAAATCGGCTATCAATAGTCAAATCCATATCCTGCCCAAGAACAATATCTTTTATCTCATAGGTATTAGATGTGCCCCTTTTTCTAAACAATGAGGTCACTTTATTGTCTAAGTTATGCTGGCTATCTTCGCAATAATGATATTTATTACTTGTAATTAATTCTGATTTTGTGAAGCCCTCATTTTTGTGTATTACATAATTATTAATTGATTTAGGTTTTCCATGCATATCATTTAAAACAATAGAATATCCTTGGGTGGCACTTGCTTCTTGAAATTGCGAGTTCAATGTTCGATCGTCAATATCATTAGGACTGTCCTTATCTGTATAAGAAACCCTTATTGGGTAGTCTTTTGCAGTATAAAAAGTATATTCGTCAAGTGCTTGAGACGATTTCCCATACTGATCATGTATACTACTTACTTTGACGCTACTATAGCCAACTGATGGTGATGGAAAAAAACTTTCACCAAATGGTTCTTCTTGAAAAAAATCAACAGATGGCAAACCTCTACCAGCGTCAGCAGAATATGGAACAGGTCGCCTAAAAGGATTTTCATCAGCACCTATCATAGGTTCGTAACTAGCAACACCACTGCTAATTTTACCATACCTACCATCAATTATATTATAGTCGTATTTTTTTCCATATGAAGCGTTCTCATTTCCTGATAAATTTTGCCAGTTATCTGTTAGAGTAAGTTTTTTAACTCTAATACCCCCTCCATATTTTGTAAGACCAGGTGTTTGAATTCTTATCCAAGAATTATTAATTTGGATATACTTAGCTTTTTGTTGACGAATGAATTCTTTATATGGATTTTCTCCGAGAATTGTATTGATAAGTTTTGGAGCTTGTCCTATTAAACTTTTCCAAAGTTCAAATGGATTATTTCCAACGCTGTAGCCTTCGTAAAACAAATGAGGAATATAGTATTTACCTGTGTTCATTCCAAGAAATGAAACCGGATTCATTTTTAGCTTTTTTACATCATTTCTTTTTAATTTAATATAAGCGTAAGGACTAGTTTCTAAGTTGTCACAATAACCAACTTCCTCAATCTCAGCATAGCCATTAATGTGTTCAAAAAGCCTACTAGCAGTAATATCAACAGCAAAACTGTAATACAAAATATCTTGTCCTTCAAGATAATTATCTTTTAGTGATAAATTTTTGTTTTCTTTTTCTATTCTTCTTTTAAAATACACATAATCGTTTACATTGTCTTTATCTTGATATAGTTTATTTTGAGGTATCATTTTTGTAGTACTCCCAACTCCTTCAATTTTCAACATTTGCATTGACCTCTTATCTTGCACAAAAGAATAATCGTCACTCTCATAATCTAAATGAATTTTGCCTCCTGACGGAAGTTTAATATCAACAAGATTCCAATCAGCCAAATCGTCATTAAACTCTTGTAATTTAATAGGGTCATCAAGTTGATTTGTATAAGGAAATTCATGATTATAGGTACCTGAAACGACTTTTTTATAATTACCCCAACGATCTTTTGCAGCAAAATTGTAATTGTTAATGTTTTTGTATGTAAAAACATATGGACTTAATAGGTTTTTTTGAGAATTACCATATTTAATAAATATTTTTGAAAGTGTCAGTTTACCCGCTGTTGTAGATGTACTGTTGGGTACACCTTTACATAAATCATAGTTATAATTAAAAATTACTGTTTTAATGGGTACTGCATTTTCTTTATTAATGTATCTATCATGTTTATTGTATAATTTAATAGAATCTAATTTATAAGATAAATTATCGGTTGATGATGTGTTACTCGAATATTTCCCTGTTGCCATAATTGAAGTCGTTATACCTTTCGCATCTAAACGTGGTGACGAATAAAACTCAGCAACATAGTTTTTTGTTTCAATAGATCGAGTGTACCATTGTTGTCTAGATCCTGTTAGATAATTTCCCTTACCGTCGCTGTTGTCACTCAAAAATCCTGGATTATATTGAGCTTTATTAGAAGGGTATGGTGTTCTCCAACGATAATCATTGCTTTTAAGTGTATAGTTATACTTAACAAAAGTTCCTAAATCATCATCCGTAGGTCCATCTCCTAAAATATCTACATAATCACTTGAAAGCAGGGATGTTAGTAAATAACTATGAGCATGAACTGGAGTTACAGTTGAAGAATAAAAATTGTCTTTACCTCTTGCATTAGTTTTGCTATCATCTATGCTACCTGTTTCGTCGTTATATGTAACATAGCCTGAATTCAAATCCGCATTTTCTTCTTTAACAGCGAACGAAACCTCCCGAGAAATATGGTTTAATGCAGGAATCCCATAAACATATCTTCTTCCATCAGTAGTTGTTTGAGTAAACTCACTAACATGATGAGCTTTGTCTATGTGATCTGAGCTGTCGTTGTCTCCATATCTATTGTATTTTTTTAATATTGGATTATAGAATGTAGTTCCATTATCGTTGTAGCTGATAATTTGCTTAGCATTATCCAAATCTGGTATAGCCATTATCTCTTTAGCAGTTTTAAAAGAGATGTTTGTTGCTCTAGATGACCGGTCTATAATAATATTATCCCAAAGAATACGATTGCCAATTAAGCTATTGACGTTTGGTAAAGAACCTGATGGACTAAACCTATAAGAGTAAAGTGTATTTAAATCTTCTTTTACATATTGAGCATCATTATTAAATAAAACATTTGCTTCTTGTTGCTGATTATAAGTCAATTCGCCAGCTTGTTTAAAAAAAACATTTTCAAATAAAGAACCATATTGTTTTTTACTAAAATTCAAATTCTTCCACCCCCCACTTGTATTTACAGTATTAATCCATGTTAAATCATCTCCAATTTCAAAATAATCTACTCCTGGGATACCCGCTTCAAGTTGATTTGATATTTGTTTACTTTCTTCTGGTGTATTAGTGATATAAGGATCATTAATTGTACCAATATCATTTCTATGAGCCCTAAACATACCTCCCGTACCGTGACCGTTTATAGAATAAACATCATATGCCATACCACTAGCGGGTAAATTTTTAAGGGTTTTATTATAAATTCCGTCCTTTTCACGAGTGAAATCTTGAATACTCTTTCTATCAGCATTCTCCAAGTAAAGGTATCCGTAGCCTGGTCGTGTTCCATCTTTATCATATTTTACAACAGATTTCATGCCTTCAACATAACCACTAGCTGTCATGCCAACTCCTGAAAATCCTGCCTTAAGTTGAACTTGGAAGCTATTTTGTAGCATTCTATTGGTCATTGCAGGAACATAATTTTGTAAACCAATAGGGATAGTTGTGGAAAAACTAGTGCCTGCAACGGCTTTTTGTGTAGGATTCCCATGTTTTGTATCCTTTTCTTGAGTGGCAGCAACACTCATACCTAAAGAAATATCTTTTAAACCAGACCTAGAATTATAGCCAACTCCAGCATTTGCAGATAAAAATCCACCTGAACTATTTTTTGCTAACAAATTTGGTGTTGCTAGCGAGATGTCAATGTCAGATCCTGATTGTGTACCAATACCTAAATTAATACCTACGCTTCCTACTGGAGTTTTTAGTGTAGTGGTTTGATTAATTCCTGCACTTAATCCTCGATAATTATTATGGGCTACATATACACCTAACCCAACTCCTAAATCAAAACCTTTGCTTTTGTGATCTTTTGCTCCGCCATAGTCACCTTTCATAAATTTTTCAACGATTTCCTTTGAATTTTTCCCAAATAATTCAATAAAAACGTCTGCACCTATTCCAATCTTTACTTCTTTCTCGTCATTGATACTAATCTCTTTTTCAATATTTTCTCCATTAAAATCATCAGGCAAACCACGTACAGTTCTATTAATTTCACCAGGATTGATATTCCAACCTAAACCTACCCATGATGCTTCTTGCTCAATACCCACACCACTGTGATAAAATATATTTATAGGATAACCTTCAACATCCATCAACGGGATATTATAGTTGAAATCTCCTGTAAACATATCTACCATTTCCGTAGTACCCACAGGTTCAAAACTTTGAACTTCGGGTTGTGAAGGACCTGTAGTAAGGGCATATGCACAGGCAGGGAATACTAACTGGTAGCTTAGTGTTACTAACATTGCCTTTGCTACAAATTTGAAAAACTTCTTTTTCATATAGTTGATATTAATGAAATGCTTATTAGGTTATATTTTCAGTTTGGGTAATGTTGTCATTTGCTCTTTGCTAAAAGAAGCTCTGATAGCAGGGGTATTTGTATATCTATCATTGAAATTCAATTTCATATTTTCATACTGCTCTCCAATTTCAAAACCCACCACAATTGTATTGTAGGGTGATAAATCGTAATTGTTTTCAAAGACATAGGTTACGGGGCTCAACTCTTTGGTCCCAAATAATAATTTGATATCTACAATAGCTTGTTGATCATAATAGGCTACCATATCGTTTACATTTAATTGTTGTTCTGATACACGATTTCCACCTTGTTCTTTTCTGCTTTTTTCTGTAGTGCCAATTTTGATTAGAAAGAAAATATGACCTTTTAGTTCCTTTATTCGCTTGGTAAGTAATGACACAGAGTCAATATTTTCCACTTCTTTACAGACCATATATTCAGGATTTGCTAGCTGTATAGAATACTCTTTGAAACCAAATACTTGCTTTGACACAAACTTATTTTCAGCATTTTCTAGAAACTGAACATAACGTTCGGGGACTAGTGTTTTGCTTTGATTACAAGCCAATAGCGCAAAAAGAAGTAGAAAAATGCTAATTTCCTTTTTCATATTTTGCATTTATATAGTTAACTACATCATTTGTTACATCACAGTCTTTACTGCCATAAAGAATAGTTCCAGCACCATTTGCACCAACAACCAATTCAAATTTGTTTTGCTTACCAAATTCTTCTAACTGAGGATTTAATCGTTCCCATATTTTTTTGGTCATCTCTTGATTTGAGTAGTTATAATACTGCTCAAATGCACGTTCTGCATATATAATTTGACTGTCTGTAATTGGATTATTGTTTACTTTTTGTGCCATTTTTAGACTGTCAACAGTATTCTTAATCTTATACAAATTCTTTGTCCCTTCGGCTTCTAAATCCTTTTTAAATTTATAACCATCTAACATTTTACCGATATCAACATAAACTGATTTGGGTTTGCCAACATGATTCTTAACAGTAGCAACTAGTAAGGCAATAACAATTAGCGAAACGAGGTATAACAGTACTCTGTCAAAATTTATTTTTTTCATTATTTAATATAAAGTGGGTTTATGTATGTAAAAGGAACCGGAAAAGTTTTTTGATCTCTACGTGTAAGCAGTAGAGTGTATTTTTCTTTGTGTTTCAAATTGATTTTATCGTAGATTTCGAATACTATTCTATTGTCACCAAGTATCATTGGATATTGATTATTCTTTGGTCCCACGGTTTCTCCACTAGCGTTTATAATTTTTGCAGAAAGTGTATCTGCATTTAAATCACTAATATATTTTAGCTTTAAATTGCCTACAGCATATAGTCGAGTATCACCTTGATGTTTTTCAAACTCATAGTAGGACTGTTCTTTAGGAACAGCAACCAACTCACTATCCTCCACAATGGTAAATTTCCAAACTTCGGCACCACCTAATAAGATACCCTTATAATAGGCGTCAACTGTCCAAACATA
>JASGCQ010000059.1 GCA_030054025.1 Phycisphaerales bacterium
CTCAAACACAAAATTCAGACTTTTTGGCTTTACACACTTTTTTGGACAGTATCGTCCAACGTTTGCTATTCTGCCGCAGATACGATAAGCATTATAGGTTGTGCCGCACGCGATGTGCCGAAAGTGGATATTCCCAATGCTTTTACCCCCAATGGTGATGGTAAAAATGATGTGTTTCGTCTGCGATATTTACCGCAACAAGTAGTGAGTTTTAGCCTCAAAATATACAACCGTTATGGCAAAATGATTAGCGAACTCCGCAACCGTAGCGACTATTGGGATGGTGGCAATTATGAACTAGGCGTGTATTATTACCTTTTTGTGTATAAAGACATCACGGGCAAAGAGTACCAGCAAAAAGGCGACATTAGTTTATTGCGGTAATTTCTTCTTTAGCTTTAGTAGTCTCTCGAAGGGGACTCTTATCATTTTTATTCATACGCCTTCACTACATTTTTTAGCTCATTGAGTTTCATCAAGGCTTCTACAGGAGTGAGGGTATTGATATCGGTTTCTGTAAGGATGCGCTGCACTTGGCGTAGGTCGTCCGAAAGTCCGTCAAAAATATTGAGTTGAAAATGCTGTGCGGGTTTCAACTTTTTCATTTTTTCCATATTATCTTTTACACCACCGTGTTTTTCTTCGAGTTGTGCCAGTATTTCATCGGCACGATTAATCAAGGAGGGTGGCATCCCTGCCATACGCGCTACCTGAATACCAAAGCTGTGGCGGCTACCGCCTTTCGCCATTTTGCGCAAGAAGATGACTTGGTTATTGGTTTCTTTATGCGTAATGTGGTAATTCTTTACCCCACTCAATTGATTTTCGAGTTCGTTGAGTTCGTGGTAATGGGTGGCAAAAAGCGTCTTTGGTTTTTCTTTGCGTTGGTACAGATGCTCCACTATAGACCAAGCGATGGAAATACCATCGTAAGTACTTGTTCCACGTCCGATTTCATCAAGCAATATCAGGCTGCGCTCCGAGATATTGTTCACAATACTCGCCGTTTCGTTCATCTCCACCATAAAGGTACTCTCTCCTCCACTCAGGTTATCCGATGCCCCAACACGGGTGAATATTTTATCCGTCAAGCCGATGGTAGCCGATGTCGCAGGTACAAAGCTACCCATGTGTGCCATAAGCGTGATGATGGCGGTTTGGCGCAGCAATGCCGACTTACCACTCATATTGGGCCCGGTCAGGATGATGATTTGTTGTTCCTCTTTGTCGAGCAAGAGGTCGTTCGCCACATAATGCTCCCCAACTGCCAGTCGCTGCTCGATGACCGGGTGACGACCTTCTTTGATGTCGAGTATCGGCTCTTGCACCATATTGGGTTTGCGGTAATTGAAGCGTTGCGCATTGTGGGCAAAGCAGAGCAAACAATCCAATTGGGCAGCGATATAAGCATTGTTTTGGATGGCGCTGATATAAGGGTCGGTAGCCGCCAATAATTGTTGGTATAATTCGAGCTCCAGTGTCAGGATTTTATCTTCGGCGCCCAGGATTTTATCTTCGTACTCTTTGAGTTCGGGAGTGATGTATCGCTCGGCATTGGTGAGCGTTTGCTTGCGTATCCAGTCGGCAGGCACCTTGTCTTTGTGGGCATGTGTCACTTCGAGGTAATAGCCAAACACATTGTTGAAAGCTACTTTGAGCGAGCTGATGCCTGTGCGTTCGCTTTCCTTTTGCTGGATGGCGAGCAGATAATCTTTGCCGCTGCGCGAGATATTCCGCAAGGCATCCAATTCTTCATGCACTCCGTTTTGAATTATGCCACCTTTGGCGGCAACCGCAGGCGCATTTTCGTCTATTGTGGCAAAGATGCGAGCTTGCAAATCGCTGCAAGGCTGTATCTGTTGTGCCATTTGTTGTAACATAGCATTGTCCGAAGCGGTACACAATTCCTTGATGGTTTCGATATGCTGCAAACCTTTAGCGAGTTGCAACAACTCGCGCGGACTCACTTTTTTCAGCGGCACTTTGGAGATGAGTCGTTCCATATCGCCTACTTGCTTGATGTGGCGGCCGAGTTCTTCGCTCAGAGTTTGTTCTTTAATCAGGAACTCTACCAAATCGAGCCGCTGATTGATTTTAGGCAAATCGAACAAAGGCAATACCACCCAACGCTTCAAGAGCCTTGCCCCCATGGGTGTTTGGGTATGGTCGAGGGCTTGCAAGAGGTTAGTGCTATTTTCTTGCCCATTGTTCAAGAGTTCGAGGTTGCGAATCGTGAAGCGATCCATCCACAGATAGTCGCCTGCTACTATGCGTTGTATGGCATTGATGTGTTGCAGATTGGCATGTTCCGTATCTTTGAGGTAATGAATGGCAGCACCCGCAGCAATGATGGCGGCACGCAAATCTTCTATCCCAAAGCCTTTGAGCGATTGGGTATTGAAATGCTTCAATAAGGTATCGTAGCAATAAGTATCTTGAAAAATCCAATCTTCGAGCGCAAAGGTGTAGGTTTTATTGTCAAATTTTTCTTTGAACTGGCGTTGCTTGCCTTTTGCCAACACAATTTCGGAGGGCTGAAAACTTTGCAGCAATTTGTCCATATAGGCCTCATCGCCTTGGGCAGTATAGAGCTCTCCGGTGCTGATGTCTATAAAAGCTACACCGCAGAGGGGCTCGCTGAGGTAGAGGGCTGCGAGAAAATTATTGGTTTTGTTTTCGAGGAGTTTATCGCTGGTTGCCACACCAGGGGTTACCAATTCTGTTACCCCACGCTTTACAATGCCTTTGGCTTGTTTGGGGTCTTCGAGCTGGTCGCAGATGGCTACCCGATAGCCTGCTTTCACCAATTTGTGCAGATAAGTTTCTAAAGAAAAATGCGGGAATCCTGCCAACTCAATACTCGAAGCCGAGCCATTGGCACGCTTGGTAAGGGTAATGCCCAATACCTGTGCGGCAATAATGGCATCGCTCTCAAAAGTTTCGTAAAAGTCGCCCACACGAAAGAGTAAAACCGCATCGGGGTATTTGGTCTTGATTTCCCGATGTTGCTTCATTAAGGGGGTTTCTGCTCCTGCTTCTTTCTTAGCCATTTCAGGGCAAACTTAATCAAAAACAAAAGCCTTTGGGGGCTATGTTTTCAACAGTGGGGATAACTTGGCGTTCACCACAGAATCTTGAACAGTTGATGCCCCAAAAGACCCCAAAAAGGTGTAAATATCCCACTCTGTAAATGTTTTCTTTTTACTGAATAATAAACGTCTATTCAAAATCTTTTCAGATAGTTCCAAGCGTTTTCGGCTGCATTGTTTGTATCACCATTTTTATCAGCGTGCTCTTTCTTTCCATGATTTTAATAGTTATTTTCTCCCAATTTATTCCATTGTTTGGGAAATTAAGATTAATTAAATAGGGCTTGATTTTTTGGAGAAATGTAGTGTTGGAAAGAAATGTTAATAAAAGCGACTTGAAGATAAATTAATCAACATCTTAAAAAAACGGGCAACTCAAGCTATTAAGTGCAAAAGACCCAAGTCTATACGACTATGGTTTTTTTCACTTGGGTGCTGAAGAACCTTACTAAGCAAGCTCTATCTATCTTTACTGGCTACTAAATAATTACACATTTTGTACAATACGCGTGCGCCTATAATGGCATCAATCCCATCTGTAGTGTGCTCGCCGCAAGACACTTCATTCAAATCGAAACCAATGATTTTTTTACCGCTGCGGTGCAATAGTTTGAATAGATAAAAAATCTGCTCCAATTCAAATCCACCCGGTACAGGCGTACCAGTATCGGGGCAAAGCTTAGGGTCGAGTCCGTCAATATCAAAGCTGATATATACCTTTTGAGGTAAGGCATTGACAATATCTTCGCATATAGTCTTCCATGTTTCACCCTCATATTGGCGTTCTTTGATACGACTATCGAAGAATGCAGTGATGCGCTTGGGTTCATTTTGAATCATTGCCAATTCATCATCGCAATAATCCCTTATGCCTACCTGCACCAAATGTTTCATTTGAGGTACTTCTTTCAGCACATTGTACATGATAGAAGCATGAGAATATTTGAATCCTTCATAGGCATCTCTCAAATCGCAGTGAGCATCAATTTGTAAAATACCAAAACTATCATGATGCTCTGCCAAGGCTTTGATTAAACCCAATGGAGTGCTATGATCGCCACCTACTAAACCTACCAGTTTACCTTCTTTGAGTAAATTATTGGTCATTTCAAAAACCCAATCGCACATCATTTCCGTACCATCGTTCACCTCTTTCAGTTTTCCATTCAATTGTTGGTTGCAGCCAATATCTCCACCTTCCGACAAACAAGAAATAATCAACTCGGCACATTGTCGTAAGTAATTGCTCTTTTTACGGATATTTCTGTCTTCGGGCAGCATATAGTACCCCTTTTTCCAGGCATCAGACACATCGGCATCGTACAAATCTACTTGCAAAGATTCTTTGAAAATATTTTCCGGACCGCGTGCTGTACCATTTCTATACGACACGGTTACCTCCCATGGCACAGGAAGCAATACTAGTTCGCTCTCGTCTATCGAAAAAGGGAGTCCAAAAATATTGTTGGTTTTAAGTCCGACAGAATTGGGGTCGAAAGTGGAATAATCGGAAATCATTTTATTCAATTGCTTTTTGAATTTTTATAAATAATTGTCAAATGTAAAGCTAAAATCAATGCAACAATAGAAAGGATTAACTTTGTCATGAGTATAAAACGGCTAAATTGCACTGCCATTTATCTTTTTATTAAAGATTTACTTTTTTATGAAAAAATCACATATTGTAATACTTGTTTTAGTAGTTGCCGCAGTTGCTATCATCATATCCATTTTTGGAGATATGAGTACTTATGAAACCTTTAGCTCCGCAGCTCAAAGTCCCGATAAACAATTTCATATCATAGGGGTGCTAGAAGGCGATAGAAAAATTAATTATGACCCTCAAATAGACCCCAACCATTGCAGCTTTATGGTAAAGGATAAGTCAGGAATCGTAAAAAAAGTAATCTTCAATGGAGCAAAGCCCACCGATATTGAAAAATCGGAACAAATAGTTATGAAAGGCAAAATGGACGGCAATGAATTTCGTTGTACTCAAATACAAATGAAATGCCCCAGTAAGTACAAAAATGACCAAGTAGCGGTAGGTAATGCTTCTTAAGCAACTATTTCTATTGACTACAAATGACCCACCAATGCTCCATTTTCAGTTTTAAATTAAATCTACTTTTTTGCAAACACAATTCATAGGCGAACACTTACTTCCGGGTCAACTAGGCCATTTCTTTACCCTACTTTCTTTTATTGCTTCTTTGTTGAGCTGTTACAGCTATTTCCAATCTGTTCGTTACGAGCATAAGAACAAAGATTTAAGTAACACTTGGCTCACCATAGCCCGTAATAGTTTTATCATCCATACCGCAGCTATTATTGCTATTTTCTTTACACTCTATTACATCATTACCCATCATCTTTTTGAGTATCACTATGCTTGGGCTCACTCGGATAAGAGCTTGAACACAAAATACCTTTTGTCTTGTTTTTGGGAAGGTCAGCAAGGTAGTTTTTTGCTTTGGGCATTTTGGCACAGCATCTTGGGGATTGTAGTTATTTTCACCGGTAAGGGTCTTGAAGCTCGTGCGATGACTGTCATTGCATTGGTTCAAGCCTGCTTGGCAACAAGCGTATTGGGCATTTATCTACCTGGAGAGGTTCAAATTGGCACATCACCATTTATTCTTTTGCGCGAGCAAATGCAAAATGCCCCCATTTTTCAACAAGCCAATTACTTGAGCATGGTGACAGATGGCAATGGGCTCAATGTTTTGTTGCAGAATTATTGGATGGTCATTCACCCACCTATCTTATTTTTGGGCTTTGCTTCTACTCTCATTCCTTTTGCATTTATTGTAGCCGCCTTGTGGAAAGGAGATTATACTGAATTTATAAAACCTACCCTTGCTTGGTCGTTGTTCTCTGGAGGCATATTGGGCTTAGGCATTATGATGGGAGGAGCATGGGCTTATGAGTCGCTCAATTTTGGTGGCTATTGGGCATGGGATCCTGTAGAGAATGCGTCATTAGTTCCTTGGATGTTTCTAGTTGCGGCATTACATACCTTGGTCATTTTTCGAGCCACGGGTCGCAGCCTGATGATTACCTTCTTTTTTTATGTGCTGTGTTATGTAGCGATATGGTATTCTACTTTCCTTACGCGTACAGGCGTATTGGGCGATACCTCTGTACATGCGTTTACCGGAGAGGGCAAATCGATGTATTGGCATTTAATCATTGTGATTTTCATTGTGGGTATTCTTGGTTTTTCATTGATTAGCTATAGAAGAAAAACAATGCCGATTATAAAAACGGAAGAAGGATTATGGACACGCGAATTTTGGATGTTTATCGGTTCATTTTTATTGATGTTGGCAGCTGTACAAATCTCTATCAGTACATCTCTACCGGTATGGGCTCCCTTGGCAAAATGGGTTTCGGGCAAAAGCTTTGCCCCTCCTGTTGACCCTGTAGCGCATTACAACAATATTCAAATATGGGTAGCCATCATTGTTACCCTGCTCTCTTCTTCGGCTCTTTTCTTAAAATTTAAAACTACCAATCTAAGCAGCATTGGCAAGAAATTTGCACTGATGGCAGCCGTATCCGTGGTGTTGAGCATACTGATTGGGTGGAGTCAACAAATAGAGGGTAGTCAATATGTGCTGCTTTTGTTTTGCTCCATCTTTTCTATTGTTGCATCCGCATTTTACGCTTTTGGCAATCAAAAATCTTTGATAAAGATGGGACCTTCTCTATCGCATTTTGGGTTTGGCATTTTGGTATTGGGCATTTTGATTACAGGACGAAAAAAAGAAGTGATTTCGCTCAATACATTAGGAGGTTTCATACCCTTAGGCAAAACCGACATGAAGGAAGCGATAAAAGAAAGTCAAGAAAATGTATTGCTGTATCAAGATATACCAGTAGCTATGAATGACTATTGGGCAACCTACAAGGGCGATTCTAGCTCCACCGAAGACCCGCGCAGCTTTTACAAAGTACAGTTCGAGCGCAAAAATTCTGCTACCAATGAAGTACTGGAGCATTTTTTACTCTATCCCGATGTATTCATGAACATGAAAGGAGAAAAAGGTTTTAGTGCCAATCCCTCTTCAAAACACTATTGGAACAAAGATATTTTCACTTATGTAAGCTCTGTTAGTGCCAAAACTGATGATTTATCTTCGGTGTCATTAGATACTTTCCGTAGTTTCAAATTGGCAAAAGGCGATACTCTATTTTTGAGTAAAGGCTTTATGGTTTTTCAAGGCTTCAATACCAATATAAAGGACAAACGTTATACCCAAGAAGCCAATGATATTGCTGTGGGAGCGTTATTGGATATCTTCAATTTAGAGGGCAAGATTAATAGCGTACAGCCTATTTATATCATTCGCGACAAAGCGGTGAATCAAATAGATGATACGACGACTGAAAGTGTTGGCGCAATTGTTCGTTTGGGCAAAATCATTCCCGAAGAAAATAAAGCTGAAATTCAAATCAAAGAGATAGAACAAGTAAAACCTTATATCGTTTTAAAGGCTATTCTATTCCCTCATATCAATTTGGTATGGGGGGGCACCATCTTAATGATACTCGGATTTTTATTGAGTATGTGGCGTGCCATCACTAAAAAGAAGGAAGCGAAACAAAGTTCGGAAGCAGCTTAATCCATGTTTTTACTCTTATTTCGACTATCTAGTGTAAAGCCAAAAGAAGATCCTACACCTATTTTGCTGCGTACATTAATCGTTTGCCCATGCGCTTCGATAATATGTTTCACAATTGCCAAACCCAGCCCTGTACCACCTATATTGCGATTCCGGCTCCTATCGGCACGATAAAAACGTTCGAAAATACGAGGCAGATGTTCTTCGGCAATACCTGGTCCGTCGTCTGACACTTCGATATACACTCTATTATTGTCCAGTTCGTAGCAACCAACGGCAATGGTACTATTTTGATTGCCGTACTTTATGGCATTCTCAATTAAGTTTACCAATGCTTGCTTAATCCTTCCCTTATCTGCATATACCTTGAGGCCTCCTTCGGTCCCTTTTTTAAATTCAAACTTCAAGTTTTTTTCATCAGCTTTGAGCGAGAACTCCTCAAAAATATCTTTACACAATTCTTGGATGGTAAAGGTTTCGTAAGCCAAAGGCATCCTACTCGATTCTAACTTTGAAATCTCATCTACATTGTCCACCAATTGCACCAATCTATCTATACTCTTAGACGCATTAGAGAGGAACTTTTTATTCACTTCGGCATCTTCTATAGCACCACTCAGCAAGGTTTCTACATAACCTTGTATGGTAAAAATAGGCGTTCGCAGTTCATGCGACAGATTCATCAAAAATTCTTTCCTAAATTGTTCATTGAGTTTGAGCAATTCAATCTCGTCTTTTTTCTGTTTTGCCCATTCTTGCACATCGGCGTTTACTTCTTCGATAGATTTTTTAGGCAATATATTTTCGTAAAAAAACTCTTCGCGCTTAGTGGCTTTGGTTTGATAAATAAACTTATAAATGAGTTTGATTTTGCGATAGATAAAACGCTCTATGGTATAATAGTACATACCAAAAGTAGCCACAAAGGATACGATAAAAATAATAACTGCATCTACTAAATTGTGATGGAATAATATACTGATTAAGGAAACAATAAGCGCAACTACTAATGCCGTAAGAAAGGCAAGCAGGCGTGGAGAAGTATTTTTACTGGATAAATCGGGCATTAAGGGTAAAATTATCCCATTTCGAACTTATATCCTACGCCTTTTACTGTGGTAATAAAATCTACACCTGTTTTTTGTCGTATTTTACGAATATGTACATCAATTGTGCGGTCGCCTACAATGACATCAGAACCCCATACCCTTTGCAAAATTTCGTTTCGCAAGAACACTCTACCTGGCTTGGAGGCCAATAAAGACAATAGTTCAAATTCTTTTTTAGCAAGAATGATTTCAATATCCTTATAGGTAACAGCGAATTTTGTTTTGTTGATTTCCAAATCGCCAATTACCATTCGCTCATCCACCTCGCGGTCTTTCTTCATCCTGCGCAATACCGCACTTACTCGTGTAGCCAGCAACTCAGGTTTTATGGGTTTGGTGATATAATCGTCGGCTCCAGTTTGCAATCCCGTAATCTCTGATTTTTCATCGCGCAAAGCGGTCAGAAAGATAACGGGCGTTTTTTCAAAATCTGGCATTACTCGGAGCTCGCGCAAGGTTTGTAGACCATCTTTCTGCGGCATCATCATATCCAACAAAATCAAATCTGGTTGGAATACTTTTGCAGTTCGAATAGCTTCTACTCCATTGCTGGCAGTTTCGATGAGATAACCTTTACTTTTTAAATTGTAGCTGATAAACTCAATGATATCGGGTTCGTCATCTACAATTAAAATTTTTTCTGGTAATTCCTGTGTCATATCAGGATGCAATGTTAGCACGGCATTTCATATTTTGGTAATAAAACAGATTATGTAATTGTTAAGCATTTTTTACTCCTCAAAAACGACTGCCAGAAACAAAAATCACTTATCAAATATACCCAAATTTTACGAAACCAGACCCATATAAATAAACAAATAGAGCCGCATCAAAAGCGAGGATATATCATCAATCGTACAGAAACGGTGTAATCAACTGCGGATCCTAAACCAAGTCCGTCAAATACTTTGGGGTCGAAATGGGTCACCTGTGTCAATGTATTAATTTGAATATCCGAGACCACATATTCTTCGTTGTAGAGCAATACAATTCCATCTACCGAGATGGTGCTTTCTTCGCCACCGGCAATGTGTTCCAATATTTTGGTGTCGCCTGTAATGGCAATGAGGGCATTACTTTTCTCATCTACAAAGGAAAATAAAGTGGTGGTACTTAAAGACATGTTTAGTTCGTTGTCAAGTTTAAAAAAGTGTGTAATCGGATCTGAAAATTGTTGATTTGAAGGTTTTAACCCAAAAAGTTCAATAGGCTTTAATCTTCTAATGACCGTCAATAGTTTTTTTGTTTCTAGGTGTTTGAATGTAAATGTATTCCGTTTCATATTAAGGATTGAAAAAAAATGTAAATGAGCTGTAAGAAAATCTTACGTCCATGAGCACCCTTAAAATAGAATACACCGACAAAGAAATCACTACTCACGGAGGCATTGTGCTGCTGCAAAAAATGATGGAAAAAATGGCAGAAGTCGCATCTTAAAAATGAGCCTACAGATGAAAAGACGAAGCTGGATCACTGCCCTATGGCAAAGTATTGACAACATCAAATACCCCTTTATTAACCTATCTCCGTAGTTCTATTGAACTTTTTGGGTTTATTTTTTTCCACCGCACAAAATATTTTGAAACTAAGCCAGCCGCACATTTAGCACATTTGCTTTTGCCCGACACACAAGCCGACCCATCGCAAAACCAAAAGAGCCAAATTTTTCCTCCCACAGAAAGAAATTTTTAGAGCGACACACTTTGGCGTTTCATGCTTCTACTTTTGTTGCAGAAATTAGAAACAAAGAAAGTATGCAAACAAATAATTTAACACTTAGCCCAACAACTGACAGACCTTTTGAACTTGCTAAGACATCAGCAAAAATGACTATTTCAGAAGTTTTTGCAGCACGGAAGGGTTCATACTTAAACGAGTTTACGCTTTTTGTTGCTCACTTTAATTCAATCCCAAACTTTATTCATGAAGTTGACATTGACTGCAAAAAAGCCAACATTTGGTTTTCTGAAAACTACAAATCAGAAATCAAAGACTTCTACTATGACAAACGATATTTCAACAGAAGTAAAAAAGCTGAGATAGATGATATTTTCTATTTCCTCTATGATGATTTAATTGTTGACTTTGATACAAACTGTTCAACAGTTCGTTTTTTATTTCGTAAAACCGACCTTTCAAAAGTTGAAGACATTATAAATTCAATCCACAAATTCAAGAAAAGGAAGCAAAAACAAAAACCCGAAATATCATTGCTTGTAAATAGCATGACTGGCATTGAAACAAAATCATTGCAAATTACCAAACCCAAGCTGAATATAGAAGACAACTATAACGAAGACTTTAAGGAAATACATGTAACTATATTAAAAAGACTTTCTCGCAAAAACGATAAAGGATTAGTGTTACTTCATGGCAAACCTGGAACAGGAAAAACTTCATATATCCGCTATCTAATTTCTTCATTGAAAAAGGATGTAATTTTTTTACCTCCGAATATGGCAAGTGCCATTACAAATCCGAGTTTAATTTCAATTCTCATAGACAATCCAAATTCAATTTTTGTTATTGAAGATGCAGAAAACATTGTGGTTGATAGAGAAAAGGACGGCAGTTCTCCAGTTTCAGCATTATTGAATATTTCTGATGGATTACTTGCAGACTGTTTGAATGTTCAAATAATCTGCTCCTTCAATACAGATATTTCTAAAGTAGATAGTGCTTTAATGCGAAAAGGTAGGTTGATTGCTAAGTATGAGTTTAAAGAATTGGAAATTGAAAAAGCCCAACAGCTTTCAAATAAATTAGGCTTTGATACAAACATCAACAGTCCAATGACTTTAACATCAATATACAACCAAGGCGAAAAAGATTTTCAACAATCAAGAAAAACTAATCCAATAGGATTCCAAGCAATAAACAATAACAGGTTAGCCGAAAACTGAACAGAGTAGGCAGTAAAATAAAAAAGTAAAACATGATTTCAGATGTAAGAGAAAAAGGAAGCCTCATTGAAGTGTATGATGCAAATAGCAAACGTATTTCATACATGAGTGCTGGAAGCAAAGTACTTGTTGGTATAGCAAGTAATTTCTTTGTAATTATCAACGGTTCGTTAATTGAAGTGTATGACGAAAAATGTAAACGTATTTCATACATGAGCCAAGGAAACAAAATGGTAAGAGGTGCAGCAGGTAATACGTTCACAGTAAAAAACGGTAGCCTCATTGAAACCTATGATGAAAAATGTAAAAGAATAAGTTACAAAAATGCTTAATTCTTATACCGCCATAGATTTTGAAACTGCACAAGGCAAGCGTTGGAGCATTTGTCAAGTTGGTTTAGTTCGTGTCGAAAATCAAATTATTACAGAGCAGTTATCTATTTTGGTTCAACCACCTGATAACTATTATTGGAATAATTTCATTGATATTCACGGAATTAATCCCGAACAAACGGCAGATGCACCAACTTTTGATAAAATTTGGCATCAGATTGAGCCATTCATAAGAAATCAAAATGTTGTTGCTCATAACGGTTTTGCGTTTGACTTTCATTGTTTACAGCAAACTTTAGATTACTATGAAATTTCAACGCCTGAATTTACTGGACATTGCACCTATCGTATTTTTGGAGATAATCTAGCATCACTTTGTAACAAATATAAAATCAACTTAAATCATCACGATGCTTTGAGTGATGCGATGGCGTGTGCTGAACTTTTTAATTTACATTTGAAGAAATCAAACTCGTAATAATGGAAGAACTTGTAATTGAAAACCCAAGAATAAGACCAGTTGGAGATTTACTCTCCGAAAACTTTTTTGTACCAAGGTATCAAAGAGGTTATCGCTGGGGCAAGCAGGAAATTACAGATTTACTTGATGACATTTTACAGTATTACAATGCTACACAAAATAGAGAAAATAAGGTTAGCAAGTTTTATTGCCTTCAACCAGTTGTTGTAAAAGCTAAAGAATGGAATTCAGAAAGCAATCAGAAAATTAAAGGTTGGGAACTAATAGATGGACAACAAAGACTTACAACAATCCTACTCATTTTAAACTACTTAGAAGATGTAAGGAAGCTTTTAAACAACAAGCTTGACATTTATTCTATTGACTTTGAAACAAGAGAAAATTGCAATCCATTTTTTCAAAATAAGACATATAAAGACTCAGTGGATGAAACAAATGTCGATTTTTATCACATTTCTTTAGCCTATAAACATATTAATACGTGGTTTGAACAAAATAATCAAAAGGTTGAAATTCTAAATACATTATTAAAAGCAGAATACAATGTTTCGATAATTTGGTACGAAGCAGTTGAAAACATTAAAGAAAATAACAATAGCTCTATTGAATTATTTACCCGATTAAATGACGGCAAAATTCCTCTAACAGATGCTGAATTAATCAAAGCGTTATTGCTTCAGGCAGATTTATATCCAACAAACGAAGAACGTTTTGTAAAACAACGCCTATTTGAAATAGCAACCGAATGGGACAATATAGAAGCTACACTACAAGATGAAAAATTTTGGCTTTTTTTGAACGACATAGATTATAATCCCTCCTCCAAAATCGAATATATTTTTAAACTTCTTTCCGAAAAATGGAATGAGTTTGAGAAACAACATTTGATAAAATATGAATTAAAAGATGAAAAACCCAAGCATTTTGAGTTTTTGATTTTTAATAAGTATCTGATAAACAAACGAGTAGAGTTTTTGAATAAGAATGAAGATGGTAAAGATATATTAGAACCAGTTAATGAGATTTGGAAAGAAATAAAAGAAATGTTCAGTACATTTCACGAATGGTATAATAATCATAACTTATTTCATTACATAGGGTTCTTATTGGCAAATGAGAAAAATAAAGATGGACTCATCAGAGAATTAATCGAACTGAAACTAACAAAAACTGATTTTGAAAATAACATCAAAAAAAGAATCTCAAATTCAGTTAAAATCAATAAAAAAGACAAAGAAACAGGTATTATAAAACAATTGAACCAAATAGCTTACGGAGAAGATAATCCAGAAATTATTAAAGTTCTTTTGCTATTTAATATTGATGCATTAATTAAACACAGAAAGGAAAATGCGAGATTTCCGTTTCACTTGTATAAAAAGGAGAAAATTACAAGCATTGAACATATTCATCCGCAAAATCCGCCAAGTATTGATGCGGAAGAAGACAGAGCAAAGATATGGCTTTCGCAACATAAGACATCATTGTCTTTAATAACAGAAATTGCAGGAGACTATAAAGATAAGATTGATAGTGGATTGCTACAAATTGAAGGGTTATTGACTAATTACGAAAAAGAAACATTTAAAAATTTATTTTCTGAAATTCTAAACTTATATAGTGAGATTTCTGATTTTAAAGAAACAGAATTGCATACTTTGTACAATTTAGCTTTAGTCGATAAAGACACAAATAGCCAACTAAATAATTCCTTTTTTGATATCAAGAGAAATATTTTAAAAGAAAGCAAATTTGGGAAATATGTTCCTATTTGTACTCATAGGGCATTTTCAAAATATTATTCAAATAGTCCTAAAGAAATGATATTCTGGAACACTGACGACAGGCAAGTTTATTTTAAGGCCATAGAATCAGTTTATCTTTCATTTGTAACTTTAACAGAAAAAGAAAATGGCAACTAATAATACAACATTTTGGAATCTTATAAATTCCAATAAAATAAGCATCCCCATTATTCAAAGGGACTATGCTCAAGGTCGTGAAGAAGAATCTGAAAAACGTGAAAAGTTTTTAAATGCCATATTTAAGTATTTAACAAATAGCGAAAAACTGCATTTAGATTTTGTTTATGGAAGGGTGAAAGACAATACTTTTTTCCCCATTGACGGGCAACAGCGGTTGACGACATTATTTTTGTTGCATTGGTATTTTGCATTAAAAGAAAAAGAAATAGTCAGTAATGACGAAAAATCGAAATTAAGCCAATTTGTATATGATACTCGTATAAGTTCAAGAGAGTTTTGTCAATCTTTAATTAAAGAGGATATTGAAGTGCCTATAACGACTGAAGATGGGGTATTTATAAAAGCAATTAAAAATAAACCTTGGTATAGAGATAAATGGGATACAGACCCTACTATTAAGGCAATGCTTATAATGATTCAAGACATTCATAATAAATTTTATAATATTAATACACTTTCGGTATTTACTCAACTGATTAAAGATAATTCAATTTCTTTTGAATTATTGGATTTAGGGGCAAAAGGATTTGAACTAACCGATGAGCTTTACATTAAAATGAATGCAAGAGGCAAACAACTTACTCCATTTGAGAATTTTAAAGCCAATTTTATTCAATTAGTTGATAAATATTTTAAAGACAAAAAACTTGACCATCCAATTAAAGGTAAAATATCTTATTCTGGCTACTTTTCCTATAAGATAGAAAAAGAATGGACTGATTTATTTTGGGCTTTTAGAGGAGACAAAAAAACCACTGATGAAGGGTTTTCAAATTATTTTGAATTTATTACTCAATTATTCTATTTTAAGAAAAATAAAAATGCAAAAGCAGAAGATTTCAAAAACTCTTTCAATCAATATGATGAAGTATTTTGCATTGAAGAAAACTTATTGTTTCTATTTAATTCATTAGATGCTCTTTATAACGTATTTACAAAGAACGGGGTAAAAGCAGATAAGATTAATATTGAAATTTTCTATAAAAACTTATTTTTCATTGAAGATATAGAGGGGGATGCTAATTCAAGAATTAGATTATTTTGGAATAAATTAGAAGAATATAATTTGTTTGAATTACTCATTAAAAATAATGAAACTGAAGATGTAAATAATAAACGAAGAAATTGGGTTATGCAATTTTGCATATTGCAACATATCGTAAAATTTAAAAAATACGAGGTAGATGGAGACTTAATTAATTATGTTAGAATATTAAGGAATCTTTTTCAAATTACTAGATATAAAAGCGATACAAAATTCATAAATGATATTCGTGCAAATTATTTTGGAGATTACTTTTCTGTTTTTAATAAACTTAACTCCGAAAATTCCTATGAAACCTTAATTAATGAAGAAATTCCTTATAAAGGGGCTCGGTTTTCTGAAAGTACAATTAAGTATGAGATTGAAAAAGCTAAAATACTTCTATCAAATGAATCTCATAAAGGGGCACTATTATCTATTGAGAATATTGAGGAATTTGGAGGTTTAATTCACCAACTGAAACCGGAATTAAATATATCTAAATTTCAAAATTATTTACAAGCAATCAAAGAAATATGGAGTAACTCTATTTCTGATACATTAAGAATACAATCATTAATCGCTTGTGGCTTTGATGGTCTTTATATCAAAGATACTAAGATGGGTCAAACGTACTACTTTGGAAAAAGCGGGAACTGGTCAGTCATACTGACAAATGAGGAAGAGAAAATTTCAAAAAGTATTTTATTATTTCTTGATTCCTACATAAATATTAAAAATCCTGAAACGGATAATAAATTACAAGCGATTGTTGATGAGTGGTTAGCTACTAATAATGCGGATAGGTCGTATAAGTATTATTTTTTGAAATACCCTGAGTTTACGTCAAAGCTAAATTATTTTGTTTGGCCAAATGATTGTGAAATCAGGATGTTAGGCACTGAGGGTTCTAATCCATTAGTAGCATATCATATAAGTCCTTTTGTATTGACTGTTTGTCAAAGAATTGACAATAAAAATATATGCGATGAAAAGCAATGTTATCTTCAATATTCTGGTAATTCTCCTATAATTTTAAAAAATGGAGTGACAATGTCTTGCACTTTAAAAGGATGGTTGATGCCAGTTAATTCAATTATAACTTCCAATATCATTTCAAAATATTCTTTGGAGTTAATTAATGATTTTTACTTACTAAAAGACAATGATAAAAAAGACCGAATTGAAATTGCAATTGATTTCATTAACTCTTTATTCAATTAGATGTCCAAACGTGCCTTCATCTCCCGCTACTTGCTTATCATTAAAAAGCTACAAGCAAAACCTTATAGTAGTTTTGAGGAGATAGAGATGCATTTAAGCCGTCAGTTTCTGCAG
>JASGCQ010000060.1 GCA_030054025.1 Phycisphaerales bacterium
CAATGCTTTTCATTAATAGCTTTGGTTTTTGGTGGACTATTTCGATAATTTTCACAGACGAAAACATTTCAAGTAACTATATAGCTTACATAATTGCAGCACTAATATTTAACATTACAGAATTTATAGTAACAATTTACACCGCAATTAAGACAAGAAAAGGTATCCATGTAGAATGGTGGTTTTATGGCAACTTGACAACATTAATTTGTAAATCAGGCATATGAAAAAGACAATTATTCAAGGAGCAATATCAATATTATTATTTTTCGGAACTTGGTTTGCCCTTACAAAAATAGATTGGGTTACTGTTTTTAAAGTTCAGAAAGTAACCGACAAAACCGAAGAAAAATTAGGCAACCTTTTTTGGGAAATATTCCAACGGACTGAAAAAGAAAACAAAAATCCATTTGTAGTAAATTCGATAGACAGTATTGTTACTCGAATTTGCACAGCAAATAAAATTGACAGAGAATTTATAAAAGTTCACATACTTAACAAAGACGACATTAATGCTTTCGCATTGCCAAATGGACATTTAATAGTTTATAGTGGTTTAATAATAAATTCGGACAATCCAGAAGAATTAAGTGGAGTTATTTGCCATGAAATTGCACACATTAATTTGAATCATGTTATGAAAAAGTTAGTCAAAGAAATTGGACTTTCAGTATTAATTTCAATGACAACAGGGAATGGTGGTTCTGAAATTGTTAAAGAGACGGCTAAAATGCTTTCTTCATCAGCATTTGACAGAAGTTTAGAAAAAGAAGCAGACATAAAAGCCGTTGACTATCTTATAAAAGCAAAAATAAATCCAGAACCATTTGCTGATTTTCTTTTCAAACTTTCAGACAAGGAAAATGAAGCATCTAAATACTTGACTTGGATAAGCACACACCCTGACTCCAGAGAGAGAGCTGAATATATTATTGAATACAGTAAAGACAAGGAGTCAATATATACAGGCGTTATGACAACGGAAACTTGGGACAAATTGAAAGAGAAGTTGAACGAATGACAAGAAAACCAGCCGCTAACAGCACATTGGCAATAGGCGGTTCAGTACTCCGCAGACACATTTGTGGTTAATCAAACATTGGTTCTCCGCATCAACATTTGTGGTGAAAATCGCCACCATCGCCAATACGCAAACCGTTGGCTGCTATCCCCCTACCGTAAAAACAGCTGCGTTTTTTTGCTAACGATTAGTACCTTAGTGCTGAGAAAATTCCTTGTAAAGACCGGTTTAAACAATGGCGTCTCAAAAGCCCGAGTGCAATCAAGGTTTGGCTGCATAAAGCAAAGTAGGTTTCTGTTTTGCTGTGTTAGAGTTTTTTTAAGTGAGTACCACTTTGTGACCTTTTCGAAAAGCCCTTTTCGTTCTTTGTGGTGAGAATTATAAAAGCTATTGCGCACTTTGTTCGCGCAGCATTTCGGCATAGTTCAAGCCCCGCTCCAAAGCGGTTACTATGCGTACAATGCGCTTTTCTTGGGTAGCTTGTGTTTTGGCACTTTCTATCCATTTGCTGTAATAGTTTTGATGCGAAGGTGGCAGTTTACGAAAGGCTTTATCTGCAAACTCTGATTCTTTGAGACATTCCAGCAAAAGACTGTTGACTTGATACACCGCTGTATCTAATGCCAATTGCACCTTCAGTGTTGCACCTTCCTTCTTGGCAATACCTTTACGAATAGTCGCATTTAAGGAAATGATAAAGCTGCCTCCGCCCATGGGTACGAGCGCTATAGCCTTAATGGGATATTGGTCTAAGAAACCTTTTACTCGATAAGATTTACGCACACCTGCATTGAGGCTTTCGGCTATGTCTGCCGGAACTTCTATATAAGTCCAGCCCGTCTTTTCGCCTTGTTCACCAAATTTGTGAATTGTGGTGGTATATTGAACCATAACAGAAATCATTAACTATTCAAAAATAGTAAATGATTGACTATTCGGCACTCCCTCAGGAGCAGAATTAAGATGAAGGCACTGATTCAATAATGTTCAAGGAGGCTATTTTCGCCATACAGAGCAATCGCAAGCAAGTATTAATTGAAGAGTCCAAACATCGGTTTCGCTGTTTGGACTCTCTTGGCAAAAACTACAACTTTTCTTCAGGTGCATTCAATCCCCACAATTCAACTTTCGCTTTTTTATCATTTCGGTTCTTCAAGGTTTTGTAAATGAATATCACTTTCGTCACTTTTCTCGAACCATTCAAATCTATAATTCTGCTTTCTCCGTTTGATTTGATAGACGATTGGATTTTGATGTCATCCTTCTCTCCCATTTCGTAATACACTTCAAGGTCTAGCAATTCGATTGGGGCTTCGCTGACTTTAAATTTGATGGAGGAAAATCTATTGTAGCCCAAAATCATGATGACATCTCTGTCGCTTTTAAAATCTACCGTTGTTTTACCTATTTGATGCCAACCCAATTTGTTGCTGGTAATCACTTCTACTTTTTGTGCCATACTGATTTCCGTATTTACGGCTATCAAAATCATTGCAAATAATAGTACTTTTTTCATTTTACTGCTGTGTTTTTGTCGCATCCTGCGATTAAAGGTGTAATGATATTATTACTCTGCAAAAGTGCCGCTAATACGGGGTTCTATCGTTACGAATTAATGGTTGATTGTTATAAAATTCTCACATCGCCGATACAGATTAGTCTTCACTTTCTTCCAGATTATTATGGTTATCGCCACCGATACTGTAATAATTATTTTCTTCGTCTTCTTCGCCAATAAGCTCGTCTTCATTGCCCAGTTCTGTCCCGGGTACATCAAGGTCGAATGGGGTAAAATCATCCTCATCGCTTTGTTCTATATCCTTAGGCTTATCAAATTCATCCTCTAGCCCTAGATGCTTTGGGTCTTGTATTCCGATAGATTCGTTCATCTGTTTTGTTTGTTTTTTTGAAAGCTTTTAGTAATTCCATTCTTTATAGTCTGTTGTCAACGAATGATCTTCTATATGCTTCAGCGCAGCCTTGGACTCGGCAGCAGGCTTGTTAATGCTTGCTTTGCTGGAGGGTTGTATCATACGTAATGAATTTTGCCAGTAGTTTTTTCTGACCGACGATACCGGAGCTTTGAATATTGGTGTATTTCTATACATTACCGCATTATATACTTTCATTGTTGGATTAGGCATCACTAGAGGTCATAGAATATGACCCACTTGCCTCCAGCAAAGATTCGTCCTTTTATTGGTTGCGTTGTTACAAGAAGAAATGTATTGTTTATACAATTCACACAGGATAGGAGTGGACAAAAAAAGCCATCTTCGGCTGCAAATGGATTCGTGTGCTTTTATAGTTTTTACCACAAAGGGTGCAAAGGATTTTTCACAAAGTGACACTCGCTTAAAGACTTTGTGGCTTTGTTTTCCTTAGTGTGCTTTGTGCTTAATAGAGCAACACAAGGTTCACAAAGGTTTTTCGTAATAAAAAGAAGTGTTTTTTCTGGTGGCTTATTGTTCCATTGAGAAAATATAATCTAAAAACTATAGTTGCCACAAGATAAAAAAGCCGACAAACAAGGGTTTTGTTTGTCGGATCCTGATATTGTTGTCTTTTCACTACTAATGAAAAGCATCTTTTATCTTATCGAAAAAACTTTTGTCGTCTTTCTCGTCCGCAGCATTTGCCGCAGGTTTGAAGTTGGGCGAGTTTTGTAGTTTTTCGAGCATCTCTCGTTCTTCTTTGCTCAGCTGTTGGGGCGACCAGGTATTCACTTCTACCAATTGGTCTCCTTTTTCATAACTTTGAAAAGCGGGGAATCCTTTGCCTTTCAATCGGAAGATTTTACCGCTATGGGTACCCGCAGGTATTTTGATTTTGGCTCGTCCGTCTATGGTAGGCACCTCTACTTGGGTGCCTAGTACTACATCGGAGAAGGTAACGTAGAGCGGGTAGATTACGTCCAAATCGCGACGCATCAATTGCGGGTGTTTTTCTTCTTCAATCAATATCAACAAATCGCCCGATGGACCGCCACGCTCGCCTACATTGCCATTGCCAGTCATGCTGAGTTGCATGCCATCTTGTACGCCTGCAGGTATATCCATGCTGATGGTTTCTTCGCCATATACCCTACCCTCGCCTTTGCAAGAAGTACATTTTGCCGATATGCTGGTGCCGTCGCCATTGCAGGTAGGGCAAGTACTTACGGTTTGCATTTGCCCCAGAAAGGTATTTTGCACTCGTCGCACTTGTCCGCTGCCACCACAAGAAGAGCAGGTTTTGATGGAGCTTTTATCTTTGGCACCGTTGCCGCCGCAGGGCTGGCAGATGACGTATTTTTTTACTTTAATTTTTTTGTTGGCACCATGTGCGATTTCCGAGAAATTCATTTTGAGTTTCACACGCAGATTGGCGCCACGGCTACCAGCACCTGGTCTGCGTCCGCCTCTACCGCCACCGCCGCCAAATCCATCGCCAAAGATGTCGCCAAAGTTGGAGAAGATGTCTTCCATATTCATGCCACCAAAGCCTTGTCCGCCACCGCCACCTGGTCTGCCGGCATTGCCCATACTATGACCAAAACGGTCGTACTGCGCTTTTTTATCGGGCGAGCTGAGTATCTCATAAGCTTCGGCAGCTTCTTTAAATTTTTCTTCTGCTGCTTTGTCGCCAGGGTTGCGGTCGGGGTGAAATTGCATGGCAATCTTGCGATAAGCTTTTTTAATCTCATCGGCAGAAGCTTGCTTGCTCACGCCTAATACTTCGTAATAATCTCTCTTTGACATCGAAATCGTTTATGGTTATTTGCCCACCACTACTTTGGCGTGGCGTATCAATTTATCGTTGAGGTAGTACCCTTTTTCTATTACATCTATTATTTTGCCTTGCAGCACTTCGCTTGGGGCAGGTATCTCTGTAATGGCTTCGTGGAGGTCGGCATCAAAATCGGCACCCGAATTGGTTTCCATTGGCTTCAGTCCTTTGCCAGTGAGTATGGAATTTAATTTACCCAATACCAAATTCACGCCTTCTTTCAAGGCGTGTATATCGGTAGCTGTTTCCATGATTTTGGAGGCTCTTTCGCTATCGTCGAGCACGGCTACTAGGGTTTGCATCAAGTCTTTGTTGGCAGTTTGCACCAGTTCTTGGCGCTCTTTGGCGGTACGTTTTCTGAAATTATCAAACTCAGCAACAAGGCGCAAGTATTGGTCTTTTGAGGCATTCAACTCTGTACGCAGCTTTTCTTCTACTGAAACTTCTTCTACAACAGGCTCATGGGTTTCTTCTTGATAATTGTCGGCGACATTTTCAGGTGCCAAATAATCTTCCTTTGCCGTATCTTGTTGTTTTTCTTGTTCGTTCATAAGTTTCTTTTTTTTGAATATCATACTGCTCATGTAGGACGCAAAAATATTGCCAAATCGCTTTCTGGGGACAAATTGTCAGAAAATGATAAGTTTTATGACAAGTTCAGCCCCAATCGCTATAGCCCAAGCCTCCTAATCACTTAGGTGATTTTAGGGGCATTTATATGATTTACGACTACCTTTGCAGCAAAATAATGCTGCTCCATTCCATGTGTCCTCCCCAATCAAGCTCCATGCTCTTTGGTGTTTACTCGTTTGTACACTTTGGTTTGACCTAAGATATGCTGTACATGAACCTGAAGTGCTTGACACAAAAAACAATTATTCAACTCATTTAACGATACAAGACTTTTCGCAGAATGAAAAAAAATCTACTATTTTTCATCCTACTGATTGCCCATACGGTTTCGGCACAATCCGAAAAAAAATTCCTTTTGATGGCATTGATATGGCACTTCATTACGACCCAAGCAGTGCAGCAGCAACAGCCCTCAGCGAGCAACTGAAACTTTACGGTGGCGGTATTGCTCGGCAAAACTATATGGCAGAAGAGCCAGTATCAGCAATATTATAACCGACTAGACGAAGCAAGCAACGTTTGCGATAGGCAAGCCTTTTTTATTAGAACATTCGGTTGTCCACCAGATTGAAAAAATCCATGGGCTGAAAAGTGCGCCAATTAGGGATATCCATCAGGGGGATATAATTATCCAGCCTTAATTGCTTGAAATCGTATTGGGTAGAGGAAGGCATATTGATGGCTACCATCCATCCGCCATATTCGGCTATATCGCCCTGCCACTCTTCGTAATAATCGGTATCGCTGCTGTGAAAGTTGAGCACATTTTCGGTAATGAGCATGAATTTGTGAATCCCTCGCTGCACCATATTGTCTATCAGTTCGCGCTTGAGCTGCATGATGTCGTTTTCTATCGCATCATTCCACTCCCCTATCATCTCAATAATGGCAAAGTTGAAATCATAATCGGCAAAAAGCACCTTGAGGTAGAGGGTACGCGAGCCAAATTCGTCCCACTGAGGATGAATGTAATAATTGTAAACTGTATTGGAATATTCAAATTCGCTATAAGTACGACCGAAGAAGGGCGAACGTTCGTCTTCTTCGGCAGTGTAGAGGTGTCTCCAATTGTAGTATGGCTCTATTTCTTGCATGCGTAAAACGGTGATTTTAACCGGGCATTCTGGCAATGTACTTCTGCATCTCTTTGATTTGGTCTGCTACCTGTACATTGGTGGCTTTGCAAGCTTTGGCTTTGGCAAAATATTGTTTCGAGGCTTTAAAATCGCGGCGTTGCATACAGATAGAACTGAGCTGCAAGTAGGCACTTGCCTCATTATCCTTGTCGGGCAAGCCGAGGGATATGGCTTTGCGGATATTTTCGTAAGCCTCTTTGGTTTTACCTTTTTTCTGTGCAATGGCACCCAATTGCAAGTAAGCTGTTCCTTCAAAACCTTTTTCGGTAATGCCCGCATCCAAGCTTTTGCGCAAGCTGCTTTCGGCTTTATCTAAATCGTCTGTCATAGAGTGCAGATTGGCTTGCAACATGTGGTAGGAGGAGCGAACGGGCTTATACAGCAAATTTGGGAATTTTACCCTTGCCAACAATTTTTCGGCACCCTCCAAGTCGCCACTTTCTACATAGCCTTGTACCAGCGACATGGGTCCAATCATAAAATGAGCAACAATCATCAGGATAGCGATTAAAATGGGTATCCAAGCTACCCACCAGCCACCGCCTACTCTATAAAAACCTTGCATAAAAGCCAGCACAAGCAATACAACCGCAATTGGCAATCGGTTGTACACTAAAAAACGTCTTAATTTGATATTCATCTTCGCTGTGTAAAAATTGTGTGCAAATGTACTGGCTAATTTTGAGGAAAACGAAGGCTTGTGCAAGGAAATAATAGAGACTGATGCAAAGCAAAACGGATTTCGTTTCTTTGCGGTGTGATGATGACCTTATTTTATATGTTTTCTATCTGTATCGTGGTGCAAACCTGCTTTGCGGTATGGATGCTGTGGGCGAGTCCTTCGGACCAATCGGCAGCAAAAACAGAAGGCTCGGCACAAGCACTTTCAATCATCATTTGCGCCCACAACGAAGCCAAAAATCTTGCCCAGAACCTGCCTTTGGTATTGCAACAATCGCATCCTCAGTTTGAGGTGATTGTCGTAAACGACCGCTCGGATGATGATAGCGAGATTATTCTAAAAGAACTAGGAGGGCAATATCCTCAACTCAAGATTGTTTCTATTGGCAAAGAAGAAGAGCGACTATTCCCCGGCAAAAAGATGGCACTCAGCCGAGGTATCGCTGCTGCCAGTCAGGAGCGTTTGCTCCTCTGCGATGCCGATTGCATACCAGCATCCAAAGATTGGGCAACATTAATCAGCGATGCCCTACAAGCGCCCATACAAATAGTAGCGGGCTACGGTGCTTATCGGGTAGCCCCCGGCTGGCTCAATACCTTTATCCGTTGGGAAACCTTACACACTTTTTTGCAATACGGCACTTATGCCCAAAGCGGCATACCCTATATGGCGGTGGGGCGCAATCTGGCTTGCCACAAATCGCTACTGCTGCAAGCTCAGGCACATCCACTATGGTCTTCTATGCCCTCGGGCGACGATGACTTACTCATCCGATTGACGGCGCACAAAAAAAATATACGCATACTCGCCACGCCCGACAGCTTTACCTTCAGCGATGCCAAAATGACTTTTAGGGAATGGCTGCATCAAAAACAGCGACATCTATCCACAGGCAAATTATACCGCCGAGGCACACAATTTTTATTGGGCATTTATGCAGCCTCGCATGGGCTCATGTGGTTGCTCTGGATTTTGCTCTGGATAGGCGGATTGGGGTATTTAATCTCCTCCCTGATGCTACTGCGCTGTATGTTGGTCTGGTGCCTCTGGGCAATAACTGCCTACAACTTGAAAGAAAAAAAAATGATGCTTTGGTTGCCCCTCTGCGATGTGGCATGGGCGATGTATCATTTAATTTTGTCGCCCTATATTTTCTTCAAAACAAAAAAGCAATGGACATAATTCTACAATACTTTGATGATTTTACCGATAAGCAATTACAGCAATTTGCCGCACTAAAAGACTTGTACAGCGATTGGAACGAAAAAATCAATGTCATTTCGCGCAAGGATATTGATAGTTTGTACGAGCGGCATGTCTTGCACTCTTTGGCTGTTGCGGCTTCTGTAAATTTCAATCCGGGTACAGAGATTATAGACATTGGCACGGGAGGTGGCTTCCCCGGCATTCCCTTAGCCATCTTTTTTCCCGAAGTGCAATTTCTGTTGGCAGATAGTATTGGCAAAAAACTAAAGGTGGTTCAAGCCGTAGCCGATGCCATAGGGTTGAAGAATGTGCAAGTGCAGCATACGCGTATCGAAGACATCAAGAACCGAAAATTTGACTTTGCCGTTTCGCGCGCGGTAGCTCCTTTGGCGGATTTGTGGCGATGGGCAAGACCATTGCTGCGTACAGGGCATAGCAGCGAAGAATATGGCAATGGCTTGATTTGCCTCAAAGGGGGCGATCTTGCCGAAGAATTTGCCGCATCGGGATTAAGACCCAGGATGCTGCCGGTGAATAAAATATTTGAAGAACCCGCTTTTGACGAGAAATATGTGGTGTATGTACCAAGGTAAATCATCTGTCCAATGGGGCAATTTGACAATTTGCTGAATGCACCCTATTTTACAGCGACAAAGGTTGTATTCTTTGCCTATTTAAGCCAATTCATGCGATTCGTACTTTTATTGATTCTTTTTTTGGGACAAATAGCGCAGCCTACGTGGGGGCAGGAGCTATCGCGTGCCGAAAAGTACTTATACAAAGCCCAAAAGTACAAAGCGAAGAAGGATAAGGAACGAGCCTATCATTATGCACAATTGGCAATCGAAGAAAACCCAAGCTTCGAAAATGGCTACAGCACGCTCGGCTTGTGGTATTTTGATGAGCGCAATTTTATCGGTTCTGCCCGCATATTTATGCAAGCCTGCCAAAGATGCAGCAAGGGCACTCGATTTGGATTGCCTGCGGCAAGAGCCTATATCCACGCACAAAAAGCCGATTCGGCACTCTATTGTTTAGGCTTGTATGGCAAAACAAATGCCGAAAGCGAGAAGATACGCACTCAAGCTCAATTCATCCTGCGGCTACAAGTACCCAAAGACACCAATCAGGTGCGCCGACTGAGTGGGCGCATCAACAGCAAGAGCCCCGAATTTTTCCCCTCGCTCTCTGCCGACAAACAAACGCTGTATTTCACAAGGCGCATCAATGGGGTGAACGAAGATTTTTTCAATGCCCATCCCGATTCTTGCGGCGATTGGTTCATAGCTCGGAATATGGGCTATCCGCCCAATACGGCGGCACAAGAATCTGCCATTACCATTTCTTCCGACGACCATTATATGTTCTTTATGCGTAGCGACAATCGCTCCGAGAATGGTTGGGGACGTGGCGGTTGCGATTTGTATTTGTCGTATCGCAAAGCGGTAGATAGCCCTTGGTCGGTAGCTGAAAGTTTTGGTGCAACTATCAATACGCCTGCTTTTGAAGGAATGCCATCTTTATCACCTGACATTTCAGATCTCTATTTTGTAAGCGACCGACCCGGTGGCTATGGTGGTTTGGACATTTGGGTGTCTCACTTTTCCTTCGGCTTGTGGCAATTACCCATCAATCTGGGCCCTCACATCAATACCGAAGGCAACGAAACGGCTCCTTTTATCAGCTCCGACAATCATACTTTGTATTTTGCCTCTGACGGACATCCAGGCTTGGGCGGCAGTGATTTATTTATGAGTAAAAAAATTACCGATTCTGTTTGGGAAACGCCTATCAATATGGGTACGCCTATTAACTCCAGTGCCGACGACCATTCCATGTCTGTCTTCAACAATGGTTCAGAGGCTTATTTTGCAAGCGACAGGGACAATACAGATGGCGATTTAGATGTTTATGAAACTATATTACCCCAATCTATAGCCCCTTCCAGTACTGCATTTGCTATGTGCTATGTATATGATAGCCTGACCAAAGAGCCTGCCCTACTCGGCAGCATCACGCTCTATGATACCTTGGGCAATGAATTGGCTCAATACCATGCCAATAAAGGAGATGGCAGTATTTTGATGAGCTTGCCGATCAACAAAACATTCAACTACGCCGTAAAAGGATTTAATTATACCAGCCTCGAAGGTTCTATCAATTTTCCCGAAGCCTGCCCCAAATGGTGCGAACTGCAATTTTCGCTCTTACCTCGCGATTATGTAAAGCCTGTACATGACAGCCTATTGCTCACTATCTTTTTCCCGAAGAATGTAACCACATTGAATGATACGCAGATTGTAGCCATTGAGTCTGGCTTACACGATTGGCTCAATCAAAAAGACATCAGCATTTTTGTAAACAGCTATACCGACAATACTGGAACACCCATAATCAATGTCGAAAAATCTACTATCAGAGCCAATGCAGTAGCTGCGATTGTCCAAAAAATGGGCTTCGATAGCAGTACCATCACCACTACGGGTTTTGGCGATGCCAAGCCTTTAGTGCCTAATGATAGTCCTGAAAATCAAAATAAAAACAGAAGGGTTGAGATTGCGATACGCTGGTAGATTACTTGGTCAAAACATAAGTCATCGCTTGCAAATCGGTGGGGATATTTGCCTTTTGTTTCACCACTTCTGCAAAAGGAGTCAATACAATAGCTCCATTGATTTGCCCTGCCATCACTTGATAAATGCCTGCCCTCAAAGCATTGACGGCGGCAAAGCCCAGTCGGCTCGCCAATACTCTGTCGGCAAATGTAGGTGAGCCTCCGCGTTGGATATGCCCCAATACACAAATTCGAACATCGACCTCGGGTACTTGTTCATTCAATACTTTCTGGACATCTACGGCACCGCCAAAATCATCGCCTTCGGCTACGACAATCAATTGTACATTTTTCTTTCTGCGCCGATCATCCCGAATACCTTGCACAATGGTATTCATATCCGTTTTGAGTTCGGGAATCAAAATATCCTCCGCACCACAAGCGATACCACTGTTCAAGGCTATATATCCGGCATCTCTACCCATTACCTCTACCACAAAAATTCGGTTGTGCGCATCGGCAGTATCCCTGATTTTATCAATGGCTTCCATAGCAGTATTGACGGCAGTATCAAAACCAATGGTAAAATCGGTACCCGCCAAATCCTTGTCGATAGTACCTGGTAAGCCCACCGCAGGTATCGGATATTTTTCGAAAAAGACATTCGCTCCCCGAAAAGTACCATCGCCGCCAATTAATACTAAGCCTTCTATTCCATGGGCTTGCAATTGCTCGTAAGCCTTTGCCATGCCCTCTTCGGTCATAAACTCCTTGCTGCGAGCAGTTTTTAGGATAGTACCCCCACGCTGTATAATATTGGATACATCGGTAGTGAGCATTTGATACATATCGCCTTCTATAATACCCTGATATCCTCGGCAGATACCATACACTTCCAAATTGTGATAAACAGCAGTACGCACTACGGCACGTATGGCAGCATTCATACCCGGGCTATCGCCACCCGATGTCATTACCCCTATTTTTTTCATTTTAAAATTGCGATTTAAAAATGTGCTACCAAATGTACAATGAGAAACTTGAGCGGGGAATAAAGTTTTTATAAAAATATTATCAGAATTGCGTGTGTCTTTCGAACAATAATATTTAACCTTGTATCCCTAAATCATCTTTTCAATGGAGGATATTGCAGTAGCACAACATTTTGATACAAGCGAAAGAATTCAAGCCCTTTGCCAACAGATAGAAACGGTAATCCGAGGCAAACGCCCTCAAATAGAAATGGTAGCGACTTGCCTCTTGGCAGGGGGGCATATCTTGATGGAAGATAATCCCGGTACGGGAAAGACAGTATTGGCACGGAGCTTGGCGCAAGCCATATCGGGCAGCAAAGATGGCAGTACCGTCAATTTCAAAAGGGTGCAATTCACACCCGATTTACTGCCCATGGACTTGATTGGCACGCATATATTCGACGACAAGAACAACGAGTTTATTTTCAAAAAAGGTCCTTTGTTTTGCAACATCTTGCTCGCCGATGAAATCAATCGTGCCTCGCCCAAGGTACAAAGTGCCTTGTTGGAATGTATGGCGGAACATCAAATCACGGTGGGCGACACTACCCATGTGCTGGAACAACTCTTCTTTACGATAGCCACGCAAAATCCGATTGAAATGGAGGGTACCTATCCTTTGCCTGCCGCACAGCTCGACCGTTTCTACATGAAAATTTATTTTGGTTACGTAGATGAAAGTACGGAATTAGACATCTACCGAGACTATCTCAAAATTGCCAATAATTTAGATACGATGAAACAAGTACTCAGTATGGAAGATGTGTTACAATTAAAAAATGCCACAGAAGAGGTTTTTGTCCATGATGAGATTATTAAAGCTGTCAGCAATATCGTTCGTGCTACCCGTAACCATGCCGATATCAGTCTGGGAGCCTCCACCCGCAGCGGTATTGCTTTCATCAAATGCTTGCGTGCTTATGCCTTGGTAAAGGGGCGTAGCTTTGTGACCGAAGATGATGTAAAAGATATTGCCCAATCGGTCATCGAACATAGGCTGGTATTCAAAAACAAAGAAGGTAAGGCGAATGCAATGAAAGGCATTATCCATCAAGAAATTGAACGCCTTGCCAAACTCAAAATAGCTTACTAATCTAGCCCAGCAGCCATGAGTACCCAACAGCAGCAATTACATGTTTATGAAACAGCAAGATTTTTGGGCTGCTGTCTCCTGCTTTTGCTACTCGTAAACAGTTCAAGCGCACAATCCAAAGCCAAACAAAAGGCGGCTCAACGCTACGAAATAGAAGCCAAGCGCATGGGTGTGGATGTAGGCAGCGAAGATGCGCTCCCTCGCTCTAGAGAGTTCCTGCGTATAGACAGTTCTTACTATGTAGGTTGGTTTTTCGAAGGTTTTTATAAGCTCAATCATGCAGCAGATTATATAGGCTTCAAGAATAGCATACCGCCACTGGAGCGAGCATTAAACCTGATTGAACGCGACTATGCAAAAGAGCTCAGTACAAAAACCAATATTGTTCAGAATTTCATTCCCGTTTATAATTTCCAACTCGATTACTCACGCATTGGCGCAGCCCTACGCGAATGTTATGCCAATACAGAGCAACCCGAAAAAGTAGTGGCATTGATGCGCCGAGCCTTGAAATGGCATTTCCAGAGAGACCTTTACTTGGATGCTTATAATGTTTTGTCTTGGACAGTGCATCGCTACCGCTTCTACACCCAAAAGCAATACTCTTTTCTCGGCAATTCAATAGCCGAAAACGAGGCGCTGGCTATGCGCTATCTAGATTCGAGCATGCGCAATATCGAAAAGAATAAAAAATACAATAGCGGATTGTTCCGACCCGGATACGAAGCTGCCGACAAAAATGGGGTGTATCATTATAAGTGTATTTTGTACAGTTATGCCCTCAATATTGATTCTGCCGAAAAATATTACGAGGCCATGCGCCGATTGGGCGGATTACCGCACAACAACTATGCCAATTTCAAATCGGTAATCGGCGACTTTAGAGAAGCAGAAGAAGAATACAACATTGCTTCTGGAACAGAAACAGGTGACAAGCGACTACAAGAATGGGCTTATTATAAGAGCATCTTAGATATTGGCAAAGCAAAACCCAAAGACGGGATTCAATTATGTAAGGACATGATTAAGGGCTATGGCTCTACCCCTGGTTTTGGCTGGTACAACATTGCCCTATCCCGCACACTTTGCTACGACGGACAAGTAGCGGAGGGTATAAAAACTGTTGAAAAAGCCGCCAATTTTAAGGAACTGCATATTGGTACTACACTCGGGCAAAGCCATTATGATTTCAGTATTCAATTGCTCAAGCTCGTTCAAAAAGAGCAACAAATAAGCATGCAAAAATTTGAACATAAAGACTGGTGGTATAGCCCTAAGGTACTGGGCAATATGACTCAGATGATTGCCGAACGCTTGATGCAGCAATACCTCATCATCAATCAATTTGCTCAAAACCCTGAGCGCGACCGTGTGGTATATAAATTATTCAGCACCGAAAGCACAGTGGGTTGGGACGAAGTATGGTATCTGATTAAAGATTTCAGTACTGCATTTTTTGTCAAACGTTTTGAACAAGAATTGAAAGAAAACAAAAGAAAACCCATCAACAAATATTTCAAACTCTTTTTGGCAAGGCTCAAAACCAAACAAGGCAAATACCAAGAAGCCAAAATGCTGCTGCATGGTGTGCTGCAAGACCCGCGCACGGATGCTGAGTATGAGCAATTACTCATTGCTCGCTGCTTTCAAGGCTTTGCAGAATGTGCGGCTCAAGAAAAAGATGAAGCCGAATGCAAGAAATGGACTTATCAAATGTTCAAAACTTATCCGCAATTAATTCCTTTTTCGGGCTTGAAAGCAGTGCTCAAATTGCGCCTTTCGGGTAGCGATGCTGCCGTACTCAAATCTTTTAAAAATTGCAATTTCGACTTTGATACCAAAGGCAACGATGCTCCAACTGCCAACATTGTTTTTCTGAAAAAAGGCAACAAACAAATCATCCGTTACAGCCTGATAGACAATAAAGGCAAAACGATAGTACCCGAACAAAACTTTAGCTACAAATCCGCCGAAAAAGCAGGGATAGAACTTGCTTATCGCATCTGTGGTGTAGGGGGCAACTAAGCCAAAACAGAATCGAAGAATTAAGACAATGTGGTCAAAAATGGTGCTTAAAGTCGGCTAAGGATTAGTACAAATTTAACATCAGAATGACGTAGTGTATAAATCCCATCCTGTTATAGAAGCTACGGTTTGGTCAGAGCTGTAAAATTTCACCGCTTACAATGGACAGGCTAGACAAAGCCTGCCGAATAAGATACCCCCACTATTTCTGCGAGATCCACTCCATCACATCCTTCATCACATCATCCCAATGAAATTTTTGCTCAACAAGCTCGCCTTTTTCGTTGAATATATTTTCAAAATAGTTGTGATCGTAATTTAAGTATGGTTTAACTTTAATATTAGTTTTTTGAATCTTTGCAAGCTCTATATTGAAATAATCGCAATCTAAATCTTGCCTACTAGCTGTGCCATAAAGAAAAAGGGTCTGTTGTTTTAATTTTAGAAATATATCTACCTTATTGGGGAATATAAAGGAATAGGTTGAATAGTAAGTAGTTCCATCATACATAAGTTCATTATTATCTTTATATTTTACAAGATCAAGGCATCTTAAATTTATCGAATCAATTTTATTTTGAGCGGTTTGAGTACCTATATTTCCTTGCTGTTCATCAAATCTAATTTTTCTAATATAATTATAAAATCTATTGTAAATGCTAGGCCCAGATAAAATTAGTTTTTTGATTTTTTTAGACCTGATTGCTGTTTCGGCTGCAATTCTTGATCCTTGAGAATGACCAAATAGTATAATGTTATTTTTTAAACACCATTTTTGACGTTTTAAATACTTAACGATACTTAAATGTTGCTTTACATAAAAGTGACAGTTATTTTTTTCAATAAACTCTTGAGGAACATTTCCTTCATTATTATAATAATATCCTTGCGTAAATGTAGTGTTAATTGTTTGATTGATGCTACTATCAGAAGACAATGGGATACCCGGTTTACTCGCAATTATAAAATTAAACTTATCAAGGTAGTTATAATATAGAAATGGAAATCCACTAAAACCGCCATTTACAATATAGGGATTGAAATTTGAGCCTGTGATAAAAATTATTGTTGGCTTAGGGATGTCGTCTTTTTTTGCAATTAGCATAATTGTTCCATCATTAAGGGTATGTTTTATTAGACCATATGCTTCCATTGTTTCTGTTTCGTTTTTGCTTTGCGAATAGGAGGTATAGCATATGAAAATCAATAGGAAACAAAGTATATTATTATAGTTTATATTTTTCAAGTTCATTATTTGGCTTATTTTTATAATTTTCACAAAAGGATGAAATTTCCTTTGAATTTAATTTGTTAATTTACTACTGATGCGTTAATATTTAATCACTAAACCCGTTGTGCATTTAGAAAAAATCTCAAAAAAAGTGAAATAAAAAGTTGTTCATCAGCTTAAAAATCCGTATATTTAATTGATTTTCAAACGATTAAATAAATGAACAACTTTATACAAAA
>JASGCQ010000002.1 GCA_030054025.1 Phycisphaerales bacterium
CATACCGCTAAGGTAAGTAATTTTGTTTACAATTACGGACAGTCATTTAAAATAAAGTTCTTTTTTACAAGCATAATAACAATTATTTTTTTTAATGAAGTTAGTGATTTGAATTACAGAATGAATTATTAGAATTCCATGATTTTGAACCTTTAGATTTGCTACCATTTAACGGCAAAAAACATAGTTTAATGACAATTAATTTTAGAATTTATTTTTCTTTACCCACAAATCCAAAACAATAAAGAATTACGAATTGATATTGCATATTAATTTTCTGTCATTGAAATTTACAATTACAAATTTCAAGGTATCAAACTACTTTGTTGTATCTTGACCACCAAAATATAGAATGAAAAATAATCATAAAATGTATTTCATTGTAAAGTATTTTTATTATTTGAAAACTTCGAAGCGTATTTATATAAATAATTTAGTGGTTTTTTGAATTGTCTCACAATCTTATAGGTTTTGATATAAATTTACTATTTTAGTAAAACATTTAGGAAAGGCGGATACAAGTTTTTGGCGTCCTGGGCTTAGATTCACTTCCACTAGGCTTCTTATTCCCACCAGATCCCCCGCCTTTATTCCCACCAGATCCCCCGCCTTTATTCCCACCAGATCCCCCGCCTTTATTCCCGCCATATTTCGCAGGCTTATCTTTTTTGTCATCATATCTTAATCTGACAGGAGATTTTTGTTTGTTTGAAGGAACTAAAGGTGATGATCCACTTTCATCTGTAGGGTCATCCAACACAACCATACTACCAGCAATTCTTTTCTCTTCTACCTTTTCAGCCATTTCATCTGGTGTTGCATTGGGATTCTCAATACCTATTTGTTGACCAACAAAATTGTTATGAAGATCCATGTTCATTTGATTTTGTTTAATTTTATCTTCATCATCAAGTGCTTCGTGTGCTTTACCAAGCTTATTAGCTAAAACAAATCCAAAAGACTGAGTATTTAATGCATTAAAATAAGCATGTCTAAAGGCATCAGCTTCATCATTATAAAAATTTGTTTTTTCGCTTTCGGTACCTGTAAATAATTCAGCAGTTTTTTGAAACGCTAAATCTCTGTTTTTTTGAAGTTGGTTGATAATATGAAAGTTGGTTGATATTACCTTCTTTTCCTCAAATGTTAGTTTTTGCCACTGGTCATATTTAGTACCTTCTAAGCCATCCATATCAACCATCCAAATTGGATTGTTACTTGCAAATTGATAAGGCGTGAGCATTGGGAATTTACTAGTCAGAGGGTCAACAGAAAGGAAGCGCCCAAGCCTTGTGTCTTGTATTCGTGCTTCATAATTTATTGAGTTTCCAATTCCCTTCGCTTCATTATCTTTCTCTTGTCCATTAAACCCAAAACGATAATTATCTTTTTCGTCGCAGATGGTAACGAGTACATCGCGTGGGGTGTATTCACTCAGAATATGTAGTGTCGCTCCGTAAGTAACTGCTGATAAGGGTACAAATGCCCCTGCGCCCACGGGGCTAGTGCGGTACTCTAAAAGGGTGGCGCCGCCTGCTGCTATGGCGGCGTGGTCTGTACTAAAATCTATAGAGTAGGGCTGCCCACTCGGTATCGTTTGCCAATCTTGCGGGGTGCTGTAGCGGCTAAGCCCTGCCCCTGCATATTGGCGGATACGGGCTTCTACCATCACGCCGGGGCTATGGCTGATGCTGATGCTCAGACCTTGGATGGCCTGGGCGGTATCGGGGTGCAGGTGTAGATAGCTATACACGGGCGCGGGCTCGCCTGCTAGGTCTATGCGGTATTCGGCGGCAGAGTCGGGCCCTGCGGCTGCGGTCAGTACTTTGCCCCCTATATGCTGGCTGGCTGGCAATAGGTGATAGACGTAGGGTTTTTCGGCCGCAACAGTAGCTGCTTTGGGCAGCTCATGCACATCGGGTATGCTGGGGTCGCCGTAGTGTAATACATGCCCAGTTAAAGAGCCCCAAGGAAGCGGGAAAAACTTAATAGGTAATAAGCTAAGTACATTAATACGCTTGCTGATGGTAATGCAATGTTTGGCTGTATCGCTAATATAGCGGCCGGGCATGTACATACCAAAGGGGAAATAATCTTGTGCGCTTGCTATATTGGCATTGTAGCCGAATGTGCGGAAGCCCTGTGCGCTAGCCGTCTGTCCCTTGTCTCTTTTTTTTATTTTCGTTTGGGTTTTGAAGGTTAGCTAATATAAAAAGGACACCTAATGCCACTTTCTATTTTTTCTCTAGTTTGTTTTTTTACCATCACTAACTCTGATACACTACCAAATCTGATACACTACCCCCACTACCCACCAAGGCGACTACCTCACAATTATTGTTAAAGCTCCTATCTCATTTTTATTTTTACAATCTACAAATACCATTTTTACTGTATCATTTGTTTTGGTATAGAATTGACCGCAACACCCAATAATTTCTTTATTATAAGGGTACAAATAACAGCATGACTCTTTTAAAATTCTATTTACTTTAGGTTTGAATTCAACATTAAGGTACCTATCCCCCTCATAATAGTTTGTGTAATGAAATACAAATCCAAAATAGTGTATTGTATATCTTTTATTAGTCCAAATCTCAAAATTTTCTTCCCAATTTTCTAACGACTTACCTGAAGGTATAACCACTAAATCGTTGGAAACAAAAATGTTTCTTTTCTTACTTTCCTGAATTGTACCACTATTAAAACTAGTAGTATATGTAAATCTCCCATCCAATAATAATATGCTAAGAATATAATAAGAAAGTAAAAAAACAAAAAGAAAAATTAAAACAATATTGATTTTCATAAAAAAGTTGGGATTTAAATACAAATTAATAATTATTCGATAGTATTAGACATTCATATCCAATTTTATTTTTATTCGCAATCAAATTTAAAGCACAATTACAAATTTAAATTATTTTTGTATGACGTTTAAAGTTCCTGGTTCAAAAGTACTTTCAGTAACCTTACCAGAAACATCGCCTTTACTTGAACCTTTGCTTGACCCTTTGCTTGACCCTTTTTTTGTATCTCCACCATTAGACCTTATAAGCTGATCACTTATATCAACTCCTGAATTTTTCTTTTTTATTGCACTTTGTTTCCCTTGTGGTAGAAAATGATGTATGGTTTCACCCATAACTCCAGCTGTATATTCCCCATCATATAAGCCTCCGGCATTTAATGCTGCTTTCGGAACTGTTGTACATTGATAACCACTTAAAATTGAATAGTCTGACTTAAATACTCCTGAAGCAGCTTCCCTCATTTTGTCATCAGTAATTTTACTTGTAGCAATTTGGTAACCCTCATCATATCTTTGAATGATTTTACCATTTTTGTCTTTGTGTGAGGTTGACAGTCCCTTACCATCGTCATAGTCGTCTTTGAAAGTGTTGTATTCTGAATTTCTAAAGTCTTCAATTGTATTAAAGGGCACACCATTTGTATAATTATCATTTTTAGTTTTTTCGTCTTTAAAATCATTGTCGAAAGAATAATAACGCCACCCATGTACATCATTACCAATTAAGGCAGCTTGGTGACCTGTCGGATGAAATCCTTCCGGATCGCTTCTAAATGAATGAGAACATAAAACTATGATGTCTCTTCCATCACCATCTTTACTATAAATGGGCGAATTATCAACAAAATTATAGGGTGATAAATATGGATACTTAAACGCTAAAGGATCAACAGAAAACCATCTAGCTACTCGGCTATCATAGTAGCGTGCGCCAAAATCGAGATGTGTCCCTCTGCCAAATATATCATTATTCTTTTCTTGTCCGTTAAACCCAAAACGGTAATAATCGTTTGGGTTTTTCACAAGTTTCACTAGGCGCCAGCGGGTAATTTTTTCTTCGGTGCCAATATGCCCTGTAAATATTATTTTGCTAAAACCTCGGCCCGCAGGGCTACTGCCTGTTCCACCTGCTCCTGAACTAGCGGCCGTAGTACCGTCTTGCCCAGTGGCATGGTAGGCTAGCTTTAGATACACAGTGCTGGTAGTAGGGGTAAAGTCTAATACATAAGTGCCTTCTATACTCATTATGCTACTGGCTATCTCGCGGGGGCGCAGCACTTGGTTGCTATCGTGAATAATAAAAAGGACGAGTGACGCCGCTTTCTTTTTTACTATGCTAAGATACAATTCTATTCTAAAATAAACAAATAAAATACCATTATTTTTAAAACATTTTTTTACCCTAAAACCCTTACCAGTAAAGACTTTCAAGCCACCACCAACAACTTTGATACGCGTGGAGAGTTTTGAATGCATTAGAGGGTGTTTTTAGAGCCAAAAATAAAGCGAGAGAGACATTTGCCCCACTCGCTCTGATTATTCTTTCGTAAATTATTGTTGATTTTTATGCTGTTATACTTGCAAAACTAGCCACCAACAAGATTGATACATTACCTCTATCTAATTACAATAGATAATGATCCAATTACATTATCATTTTGACAATCTAAAAATACCATTTTTACAGTATCACCAACTTTTCCATCATATTCGTTGCTTAATTTCATAATTTCATCCTTACGAGAATCCCAATAAAAGCATAAGTCTTGAAATATGCTATTGGTTCTTTTGGGTTTTAAAACAATATTGAGATGCCTGCATCCATCATAATATCTAGTATAGTGAAATAGAAACCCATAGTAGTAAACAAAAGGGTTTCTATTTGTCCAAATCTCTAAGTCGTTTTCCCAATTTTCAAATGCCTCTCCCGACGGTATCACCACTAAATCTTTTGTTACAAAAATGTTTTTTTCTTTGCTCTCTAAAATCGTACTAGCATTGAAACTTGTTTTATACGTAAATTTTCCATCCAATAACATTATGCTAGATACATAATATGCAGATGCTAAAAAGAAAAAGAAAACTATTATGCCTAAACGTTTATTCATAATTATGCTTTTTGAGTATAAAGTTTAAAAACGTGGACAGTGCACATTGTTCTTAGGTGTGTGGGGTGTGTGCTTCTTTTTCTTGTCCTTGTCACCCTTATTATTAGACTTTTTGTCAAATCTTTTAAAGCTATTATCAGATCTATTCAACTGATTGCTTATGTCAACGCCAGAGTTTCTTGCGTCAATAAGCTTTTGTTTGTGCGAGGGTAATTTATACGTTGCCCCTCTTCCAGATAGAAACAACAACTCTACTGTTGAAACTTCTCCATCCTCCAAACCAGCAGCATTCAAAGCTGCTCTTGGCACAGCTGTGCATTGATTTCCTGTAAAAATTGAATAGGAAGATTTAAATACATTTGCAGCAGCTTCCTTCATCTTTTTGTCTGTGACCGCACTGGTAGCAATTTGATATCCAATGTCATATCGTTGTATAATTTTACCATCTTTGTCTCTATTCGAAGTTGCTAAATTCATACCATCATCATAATCTTTTTTAAAGGTGTTATGTGCAGAGTTTTTAAAATCTTCTATACTATTAAAATGTAATGACTTCGAATAATTATTATTACCATTATCATCTTTAAAATCATTATCGTAAGAATAATAATCCCAACCTTGTACAGCATTACCTATTAATACAGCCTGATGACCGGTTGGGTGAAACGTTTCTGGATCTGGTTTAAATGGAGAGGAGCATAAAACTATAATGTCCCTTCCATCCCCATCTTTGCTATAAATTGGAGAATTATCAACAAAATTGTATGGCGATAAATAAGTATATTTTAAGGCGAATGGATCAACACTAAACCATCTACCAATTCTACTATCATAATACCTGGCCCCGAAATCATAATGAGTTCCACGCCCATAAATCTCAATAAATTGATACATTACCCCTACCTTATTGATGAGTTAGTATATTGGCAAACAACTTTTCTATTCATATTATCATACATTACAATAATTCTAACATAATAATTTTCGTACCTTAAAGAATAAAAGGAATAAGTAATGTTTTTTATAATTATTGGTTTTAAAATATTTAGGAACAATATGTTTTTTATATCTTTTTTTATTAATACATCTGATATATATTTTTTGTCGTATTTTATAACGAAATCTTTATTCATTTCAAGACATAGTATATTACTATCAATTGCTTTATAAACATCTTTGTAGTAGTGTTTAGGAAACATCCCAAACAATTTTATTGAATCAATTTCTGTTCTAGAAATTTTAAGAGTATATGACAAAGGATTAATTACAAAATATTCTTTGTAGATCTCAATATTATTTAGAACAAAAGAATCACTACAGCTAAATTTATATGTGTCTTTGTTTTTGCTATACGTGTTGATATAAAGAAATAAAATTACAATTAATGATAGTATGTATTTCATAATATATTATTTTTATATTTAAAATTGAATAAATTTTTATATAATAATATAAAATATTTTATTTATTTGAATATTATTTAACTTAGGCGAATACAAGTTTTTGGCGCTTTGGGCTTAGATCCACCTCCGCTAGGCTTTTTATTGCCACCAGATCCTCCTCCTTTCCCTCCACCAGATCATCCTCCTTTCCATCCACCAGATCCTCCTCCTTTCCCTCCAAGCTGATTCTTATGCAACCTTTGTGGTTCTATGGGATCTCCATCATGATTTTTACGCCCATAACCTTCTTTTTCAAATGCTGTACCTACCTCATCATTTGGCGAATCTTCTTTATCTCTTGTAGCCCATCCTTTCTTTAAACGTCCATAATGAACAGATTCATGAAATACAGTTGAAAATAAAGCCATTACTGCTTCAGCTTTATCGTTGTTATTAGCAATAATACCGCCAAAACCAGGAAAATCACCAGCAAGTTCAAATTCCGCAACTTTCATTATATCGTCATCAATCCAGAAAAAACCTTCTCGACCGTCATCATCAAAAAAGTTCGTTACTCCATCTCTGGATTTATGCATAGTTTGAGTTTCCCCGTTAATTAATTGAGGAGATCCATCGTCATTCGTATCCCAACCGTCAAGTTCTTGTGCATCAATAAGTGGTCCTTTGTGTGGTGTGACCATTTCCTTTATCTGATCTTTACTCAAATGGCTATATTTTTCAAAAGATTTTTGAACAATATTATTAAACATTTCATCAACATTAACCCCATCCAAAAGTTTCATAACGTCAGGAGGTAGTGGTTGCTTGTAGTATAATTTATCTGCATTCAAAAGCAATATAGCTACATTAGGATATTTTGCAGATAAAGCTGGCGTAACTTCAAATTTACCATCCACATCTCTAAAGAATATGGGGCTATTAAAACCAAATCTAAATGTAGTTTGATCTGGAGCTTTAGCTGCTAGTGGGTCAACACTAAAGTATCTAGCGACTCTCGAGTCATAATACCTTGCACCAAAATCATAATGTGTACCACGTCCATAAATTTCATTCACTTTCTCCTGCCCATTAAAGCCAAAGCGGTAATAATCGTTAGGGTTTTTCACAAGTTTCACTAGGCGCCAGCGGGTAATTTTTTCTTCGGTGCCTATATGCCCTGTAAGTACTATTTTGCTAAAGCCTCGGCCCGTAGGGCTGCTGCCCGCTCTGCCTGCTCTGCCTGCTCCTGCACTAGCGGCCGTAGTACCGTCTTGCCCAGTGGCATGGTAGGCTAGGCGTAAGTATACGGTGCTGGTAGTAGGGGTAAAGTCTAATATATAAGTGCCTTCTATACTCATTATACTGCTAGCTATCTCGCAGGGGCGCAGCACTTGGTTGCTATCGTGCACTAGCTCATACACAGATGCACGCATTGGGTCGCCCAAGAGCATACTGGCATCTAGCTGTAGCTCGGTATATTGGTTGGCCGTTACGGCTATTGGTCGCTCCATGCCATCGCCTATGGTATCGGCCTGTACTTGCAAGGCATCGCCAGGCAAGGTAGTGAGGCTGCCGCCACCCAAGGGGCTTGCCCCTGTGGGCATCGCCATAAAGGAGAGGGAAGATACACCTGCATCGTGCTCTGCAAGGATGTCCACCCATTGGGTAATGGTATCGGCGGCTAGGTATCGGCCGGGCATGAGCATCCCAAAGGGGTAATAATCGTAAGATGCGGTAATGGCAGGGGCAAATACCTTGATGGTATCGAGGCTAGGGCCGCTACCGGTGCCTAACTTTTTATCGTAACGGTTGTCGCTAATGGTGCTGAGTACATTGCCTAGGTGATTGGTCATCTCGTAGTATCTACGCCCTAAGATAGGGGAAACTGTTCGCTCGTCCAAATAGCTATTGCCATCGGTGGCATAGGTTTCGGTTTTGTCGGGGAGGATGAGGTCGGCATAGGCATAGTGCGGTAGTTGTCGGTAGGCTGCTCAGGCTGGAGGTCGCCGCCCCCAAAAGGGATTGATTAAGTTAAACTGCTTGCGCTCGGCACGCATTATCGCTTCCAAACTTAGTTTTAAAATACTTTGATAGCCGTTTTTTTGATTTGCTATTTCATCAAATATAAGTGAAATTTGCTCTTGTGTAAAGTCCATAAATAGCTGAGTTTTTTTGCTCAAACACAAAATTCAGACTTTTTGGCTTTACACACTTTTTGGGACAGTACCTGAAATTTTCCCAAAAACTGTCAATAGATACCTACTGCAAAATCTGGGTTAAAAAAAGCACCCATTCCGCTATCGAAATGGGTGCTTTTTTTAATGTTATAATCGTATTAAGTGCCGCTAATTTTGTTGACTCTGTTTTCGTGGCGGCCACCTTCGAATGCGGTTTGTATAAACGATTGGAGCATTTCTTTGGCAGCATCTATGCTCACAAAGCGCGCAGGCAAGCAAATAACATTGGCATTGTTGTGTTGGCGGGTCAGTTGAGCTACTTCATTGTTCCAGCAGAGTGCTGCACGCACTCTAGCGTGTTTGTTGGCGGTGATGCATACTCCCTCGCCACTGCCGCATATCAATACCCCAAAAGCAGCTTTCCCTTGCTCTACATCAGCAGCTACGGGGTGTGCAAAATCGGGATAATCTACACTATCCAAGCTATGCGTTCCTTTGTCGCTTAGTTGCCAGCCTTCGGCTTGCAAAAGGGCTTTCAAGAGTTCTTTGTATTCATATCCAGCATGATCGGCACCCAATGCTACAGGAAGGCTTTTGTCGAATGTAGTAGTCATATCCTATTTTAGAGATTATCGTATTTGGTGTTTCTTAATTGTTTTGATTTGAGTACTCTGCTCGCTATGATAATGCTTCCTTCGTAGAGCATTACCAAGGGTATTGCCACCATCCATATACTAAACCAATCGGGCGGGGTGATGACTGCGGCTACCACAAAAATAATAACGATGGCAAAGCGTCTCTGCGCTCGCATGATGTTGGGGCTAAGGATGCCCACTTTTGCCAAAAAATAAACGACTATGGGTACCTCAAAAACGACACCCATTCCGAGTACCAAATCGTTGAGCGTATCGTAATAACTACCGATGGTAATGATGTTTTGGAAAGAGGGACTCAACTGATAATTGCCAAAAAAATTGACGGTAAAGGGCACGATGATAAAGTAGGCAAATAAAACTCCGGTCAAAAACAAGAGGGACGACCAAAACACAATACCCCCAGCGTATTTGAGTTCTTGCTCCTTGAGTGCAGGCTTGATGAATCGCCAAAACTCCCAAAACACATAAGGGAAAGCGATGATAAAGCCGAGCATAAAGGAAACGGAAAAGCTCATGGTAAACTGCCCCGCCAAATCGGTGTTCTGAAATTTGATTTTCAGGTCTTGGAGACAGAGCCCATCAAGCTTCAATTCATTGCCCAACCAACAAAGCCATCGGTAGGAGATAAAATCGGCATGTGCGGGACCGAGTAGTATTTTGTCGAATATCCATTCAATATTGAACCACATCAGCACCGAAACGACAATGACGGCAATGAGCGCACGTACAATATGCCATCTCAGCTCCTCAATATGATCGGTGAAGTGCATATCGGCAGTGGGGCTGCTTTGTCGCTTTTTGAAGAAAGAATCTAAAATACTCAAGTGTATCTAAAAAAATGGGTTGATTTAAGGGCGTAAAGTTATAGCGTTTCGTGTTGGGAACGAAAGCTATTTTTCCACTATTTCATAAGGCAGTTTGAACATGCGCAGGCTATCGGTTTGTTTCATAAAATCTTTGAAGTTATAGCGTACCCACATTTTAAGCTCGAGAGCAGTAGCCGTACGTACATAATCGTAGGGTACTGGGTATTTTCGCATAAAGTAAGCTAAGGTATCGCCACCGAGATTGGTGAGTGTATTCACCATTTCAGGCGAGTAACGGCTATCGGCAAATTGCTCCTTCTCCATTTTGGCAAAATTCTTCTGAAAACGGAATATGGCGCGTTGCTTTGGGGAGAGTCGCTCTGCCAAAAAACTGAAGGTGCAGGGCATATTTGATTTTTGACGTGCCAATATCCTACTCTGTTCGGCATGGCGTTCGGCAGAGTCTATCTGATACTTGGTCTTATATTTTTGGGTAATGATGACTTCTTTGAGCTCGCGGCTCATCAATCGCATCGAAAAGTTTAAGCGGATGCCTTCGATACCAGGAATGATGATATGCGTTTCGCTGCGGTAGCCAGGGCGGGTGAAACTTACTATATCGTTGACATTACCATCTATACTGAATTGCCCTCGCTCATCGGTGAGGACAAAAAATTGACTGGCGGTATTGGTAATAATAACTCCCTGTATGGGTTGTTTACTGTCTGCATCGGTAATGGTACCACTCCACTGCAAAGCATAAGCTTGTATGCTCATCAATACCAATAAAAATGTACCCAAATATCGCATCAACAATGATTCATAAAATATATGAGCAAATATACATTGCCCACATTGCCAATATGAATATGATGACCTAAATAAACGTTATAAAAAGTATACGGGTCAAAAAAAATACCGACGATAGCATGGCTATCGTCGGTACCCTATAATATAAAACAATACGCTTAGATAAAGAACGAGACTATCCAATAAACCAATGCGGCTACGAGTGCACTCACGGGTATGGTGAGTATCCAAGCCCACAGTAGATTGATGGTTACCCCCCAACGTACTGCCGAGAGGCGTTTGGTAGCTCCTGCACCAATGATAGAACCAGTGATGGTATGTGTGGTGCTGACGGGGATACCCATTTGCTCAGTAAGGAACAAAGTGGTTGCACCTGCGGTTTCGGCAGCCACACCTTCCAGCGGTGTTACCTTAGTGATTTTAGAACCCATTGTTTTGACAATTTTCCAACCGCCACTCAAGGTACCTAAGCCAATAGCCACATAGCAGGCAATGGGTATCCAAACGGCTTCGCTCATGGCAGATCCTACGTCGTTGTAACTACCGTTGGCAACCATTGCCGCAGAGATAATACCCATTACTTTTTGTGCATCGTTGCCTCCATGACCGATGCTGAAACCGGCACTGCTTAATAATTGCAGGCGTTTGAACACATTGGCGGTACGTCCGGAAGAGGGTTCTTTTATTTTTTCGCTGTAGAGGAAGCTGATGATAAAGATGAGTAAACCTCCGATAATGAAATACCTTAAAGTACGGTTATTGGCTTTGCCTATCTCTTTCATCAAATCTTTTTTGACATCCATTTTCATTTTTTCTTTGAACTTGATGGCATCATAAGGACTGATGTTTTGCTTGGCAACCATCAAAGCAAGCATAGAATCATAACCGATTTCGTAGTATTTCTTAGCAATAGGTTTCAAACTGTCCACACTGGCTTTTGCCAAATTATAATCTTCCTTTTTTGTAGCGTCTCTTTGCGATAATGCTTTCAGCTGGTCTGTTTTATAATAGGCATTCAGTTTGTCTCCAAAACGGCTGATAACCGTTGTTTTGATATCTACATTGTCCAAGATTTGAGTAACCACCCATTCGGCATCTTTATCTTCGTATTGATGGAGAAAGGGTTTGGATTTTTCTAATGCCAGTTTGGCTTTATCTACTTTTGCTTGTGCTTCTTCTATTTTTTTGTGACTTTCGGCAATCTTTTCAGCATCTTTTTCTTTTTTCAGTTTGAGGTTCTCGTCTTCTACTATCTTACTGTTTTTATCTATACGGTAAAATTTGGTGACATTTTCAATGATTTTTCCTTCTTGAAAATACTGAAACATAAACCACATACCCACTGCCGTCAGTGCCAGAATACCGCATTTCCACCAAGTATTTCTATGAATCATCACAAAGGTGTAAAACATAGAAATCAACATCCCGATTAAGGGGGCTAAAAAGATAAAGGCAACGGTTTTCCAAATTTTACCACTGTCAATCACTTGATTTACCTCCAGAGAGGAATCTTTCATAAATGCCGCAGTCAGTGCCGCTCCTGCAAAACCGCCAATCAAAGTATGCGATGAAGAAGAAGGAATACCATACCACCAAGTCAGCAGATTCCAAAAGATAGCCGCAAGCAGACCAGAGAAAATAACGGGTAGGGTTATAAAATCCTTAAACACCGTCTTTCCAATGGTATTGGCTACGGCATGGTCTTTGAAAATAAAATAGGCAACAACATTGAAAAAAGCTGCCCACAAAACCGCTTGAAAGGGAGAAAGTACTTTGGTAGAAACGACTGTTGCAATAGAATTCGCAGCATCATGGAATCCATTGATGTAATCGAATATAAGTGCAAGCGCAATAATTACGATGAGAAATGTCGTCATAAGATTAATTTTAACCTAAGCGTTTATTAAGATTAAGAGTATTTGATAATGATGGACTCAATGACATTGGCTACGTCTTCGCATTTGTCGGTAACGATTTCCATATCTTGGTACAACTCTTTTTTCTTTATTAATTCTATGGCATTGGTTTCTATCAAAAATAATTGCTTCAAGGCATTGTCTAAAATTTCATCAGCTTCATTTTCTAAGCTATTCACTTTGACGCAAGCATCTGTAATAGACTTGATATCTTTCATGTTGCGCAAGTTGGTAATGGCAACCTGTAGATGTTGTACTGATTGGTCAATGACTTTGGTTAATGAACGCATGGTGTCGTTAACATCTTCAATACCATAATTGATGATACTCTTAGACGAAGCCCAAATATAATCGGCCACATCATCTAATGTAGTGGCGAGATAGTGAATGTCTTCACGATCGAAAGGAGTAATGAAATTTCTGCCTAATTCTATAAATAAGCGATGGGTAATGTCATCGTTTTTATGTTCAAAATCTTCAAGTGTGCGCAGCATTTGCTCACGTTTACCTTTATCTTCTTCATTCATTGCCGTCTTGAACACATTGCTCATCTGAACAAGATTTACCGATACTTCTTCAAACAATCCGTAAAAAACTCTGTCTTTGGGGGTGAAGAACTTAACTATTGAATTTAGACCCATGATATTTTTGTTTTATTTTTTTTGCAAAAGTAATTTTAATAAAAAGTTATTATTGGCATAAGGAAAGACTTAATAATTTAATAATATCGATTCCTTATGTTTAGAAATTAAGTTGAGCTTGGAGCCTTAATAAATTACCTTTCTGAAGGTTATCTTGTTTCGCAAAGTCTTCATAGCGTCTTTCAGAAATAGTGTACATAGCTACTAATTCAAAATTTTTAACGGGCTGCCATTCCAAGCCTATTTCCAATTCCTTTATATCATAGCTTCGAGCATCTTTTTCATGTTTTTTACCTCCTTTGTATTGATGGTAGCGAACAAAAGGATAAAACAGATGGTTTTTGTATTCTGTTTTGAAATTGAAGGTGACATAACCACCCGACAAATCGCGGGTTTCGATAGAATCGGTTGCTTTATTAAACTCAGGACCTTTACCAATATTATATTCTGCCTGGATACCAAAAGGCTGAGGATACCATATGAGTGATGCGGCTACACGCTGATCTAAATAATTCAAATTCTGAGCATATTTGACACTGGTGCTTAAATTAGCCTTTGTCAATACAAATTGCCCTGTATATCCTTGTATGCTGGCCTCAATAATTTGTTTTTTAACCATAAACGGATACGAAACACGAGCTACATAGTGAGGTTCGTTATTCAGTTCGGGGTTATTGGCGGTTTGACCATTATAAGCTCCTAATGCAAAAACGCCATAATCTCCGCTACCTTTTAAGCCCGAGCTTACTAAGTAGGCAAAACGTTCTCTAATATTTTTGGGCGCATAGTAAAAGAAAACACCCAAATCGCGCTCATTAGACACGGCACTATTCAGGGCATCGTTTCGATCGAGTGGCAGTCGGTTTTGGCTTGACTGCATATTTTCGAAACCAAATGGCACTTTACTCTGCCCTATTCTGAAACGGAATTCATTTTTCTTATCTGCACCTATATCCATATAGGCATCTCTTAATTGTGCAAAATGCAGCTTATCTGAACTGGGACTACTAGCAAAATCGGGCTGGATATAAAAATACACTTGCTTGCTCAATTGCCCATATAATATGACACGCATACGACGAATAAAAAAGCCGCCGTCTTTGCCCCAAGATTTATCTCCTTGTTCGTTACCAAGATTCTCGTTTGTTTCCAACAATCGGTTATAACGCACTTGCATATATCCTCTGATAGAAAAGTTTTGATACCATTTTTTTTCTGCTGCTTTTGCAGGAGAATCGGGATGCACTTTGGGAGCATCTAAAATAGAATTATGCTGAGCATTGGCTCCGATGGCGGTTAATACTAATAAAACCGTAAAAAGAAAAATTCTGCGCATTATGTTTAGATTAATTTTGCGCAAAAGTATCCTGACGGTTTATAACTAAAAAGAAATAACCAAGACTTAATAATTCCTTAATATTGGAGCTAAAGTAGTTTCGTATTGAGCGCATAAAAAACCACCTCAATTGAGGTGGTTTTCTACTAAAAATTAAAAAAACAATTAACTTGATTACTTCTTAGTAGTTGATTTTTTAGCAGTAGCTTTTTTAGGTGTTTCTGCAACCTCTGCTTCTTCTGTTTCCATTTCGAGCATTTTCTCCAATTGGCGAACTTGCTTTTTCAAATCGTAAACAGCCTTTTGCATTTCTTCCAATTCGCTACGTGTAGCAACAGGAACGTTTGCTAAAGATTTTTCTAATTTCTGATCAATTTCCTTGCGCAATTTCATTTGCAATGAAGCAGTTTCAGCCATTATTTTAGAATAATCATCGCTTTCGAATAACTTCACAAATTCAGCATCGCTGATGTTCAACCACTCTTGATACAAAGCCATGATGCTCTTCACTTCTTCACCATTCTCCAATTTGTGAGCGATAGACTCAGCCACTTTATCCATGATTTTGGTGCCTTTTTCGTATATCATATATTGCATTTCTGCATTTTTGATATTGTAAATCACCATTTTGTCTGCGATTTCGTTCCACTCGGCCATATTCTTGGTATGCTCGTTTGGTGTAATCATTTTTGAGATCGGAGCAAAAATGCTGTTCATGGAATTGTGCATAGATTGGTAGCCATTCAACATACCGTTCATCATATCTTGGCTGTTGAATTCGGGCATCATATTACCCATCATAGATTTCATTTGGTTGTAATTACCAAATCCACCCATTTGCTTCATATTATCTTGCATCATTTTGCTGAAGTTTTGGAAGTATTGGGTAGTGTGCTCGGGCATAAAACCAAACATTTTATCCATTACGTCTTTATACATAGCAGGCTCTACCATTTTCTTAAACGCATCCATATTGAACGTTTTATCTTGAATAGAGTTCCACATTGGCGACCACATTTCATAGAAGCGAACAAAACCTTCATTCACATTCATCATATTGCGAAAAGCTTCTTGAGGAGTACCGCCTTGCATTGTTTTTTGCATGGACGCAAAGTTGTAATTCAACATTTCGAAATATTGATTGAACAAATTGGTCATGCTATCAGTACTCGATTTGATGCTATCCATAGAGAATGGATTTTGATTCATCATTCCTTTGCTCCAATTCTGGAAATTGTTCATCCAATTTTGATTGTTCATAGCGCCCATCATATTGTTCATTTGGCTGTTCCAGTTATTGAACTGTGCCATTGGGTTGCTCATATCAAAACTTTTAGTTTGATCGGCAGTAGCTTTGAACCAGTTTTGGTTCATGTCCCACATTTGTTTAGCAGCCGCTGCTTGTTGAGTTTGCCAATTTTGAAAAAACTCATTCATTTTTCCAGCATTTTCTTGAGTCTTAGCACCCAAACCTTCTGATTTTTCTGTAGCTGTACTCATTGCCTTTTTTTGAGTTTCAAGCCAGTTGTTGTACCACTCACTGCCCTTGTTAATAGTTTCATTCACCAAGTTATTGCCATTAGACAATTTTTTAGTGCTTTCTACCATTTTGTCCACCATGCTTTTTTGCGTTTCTAGCACACTTTCCATCAAGTTGCTACCGTTAAGCTTAGCCATAATTGTTTGTTTTTATTTTATGAAAAAAATTAAGTTTAAAATTTGATTTTGACAACGAAAAGCAGAATATATTAATAAAATTTTCTTTTAGTCGCCGCAAAGGTAAAGGGCTCTTGCAATAAAAATTGTTAATAATCTAAAGTATTTAATAGGTCTAACAATTATTTAACCTTTCTATTCTTTTCCAAAATTGCGTTCAAACAATAAAAATTCGTTTAAAAACTTCTATTTTCGCTGCAAAACAATTCCTTATGCTACAAGTAGGCGATTCTTTCCGACACAAATTCTCATATACTCAAGTAGATGTCGACACTTATGCAAAAGTAAGTGGCGACAACAATCCTTTACATATTGACGAAGTGGCAGGTGCTGCAAGTATGTTTGGTCGTAGAATAATACATGGTTTTTTAGGTGCTAGCGTTTTTACCAAGATATTTGGTGCTTTGTGGTATGCCGACGGACATGTATATATGAGCCAAAGCATGAAATGGATGAAACCAATGTTTACCGATGCTGAATACGAAGCCATAATCACGGTAAAAGAGATATTCCCTGAGAAAAACAGAATACTATACGACTGTGCGGTATTCGAACTAGCCTCAGGCGATAAAACAATTGCTGGAGAAGCCATGTTGCTCAACAAAAAACAATACGTTTGGTAGATTATTCAATGCCTACCTCACAAATCATAAACCTTATTCGTAAAGATGCCACCATAGAGTGGCGTCAGAAGCATACTTTGTTTGGTGTACTGCTTTATGTAGGCTCTACCGTATTTGCAGTGTATATGATGAACGGACAACCCGAACCTAAGGTTTGGAATGCCTTATTTTGGTTGATACAGTTATTTGTGACGGTGAATTCTATTGCCAAAAGTTTTTTGCAAGAATCTCAAGCCCGCTACCGATATTATTTCAGCATAGTGTCGCCAGGTGTCTTCATGGCTTCAAAGCTCATCTACAATCTGGCACTGCAACTTTTGATCAGCTTAGTGAGTCTAGCTTTATTTTGGCTCATGCTGGGCAGTCCAATCATTCAAATAGGCTTATTCCTTTCTGTTACACTGTTGGGTGGTATGGCTTTATCTACAGTCTTTACCTTCTTGTCTGCCATTGCCGCCAAAGCAAACCAAAATGCTGCATTAATGGCCGTATTGGGATTCCCAATCATTACACCCGTATTGATGATTTTGAGCAAATTGGCTACTAAAGCAATTCTCCCTGTATATCAAGAAGGCTGGTGGCAATTAGCCTCCGTCTTGTGCCTTCTGAGCTTATTGGTGGTGATACTCAGCCTCATTCTTTTCCCTTTTTTATGGAAAGAATAAGTGCCTTGTCGTTCAGAAGCAAGAGGAAGAATGTAATGACATAGCCTTTGCTCTATATAAAATATATTCATCACAATTAAAATTTTCAAAAATGAGCCGAAGACAACAAACCTGAGGAAATCTTTTTTGATAAAATAAAAAGTACTTTTAATATCTTGAAAGACAAGACTGAAGATGTGCTTTTGAACAATTAGAAGATAAAGCTGAAGAACTGACACAAAAGGCGTAAGGAGTATTGGGTGAATCGAAAGAAAAAGCAAGTGAAGTTTGGGATGCTGCGAAAGACAAAGCAGAAGATGTATGGAATACTACCAAGAAAAAAGCATCCGAAATTGTGAATAAAGTACAACGCACATCAGACGAAACAAAAGCTTAATACAAGCTACAAAAAACACTATAAAACCCGACGAAATATGTGCTTCCTTCAGATTTTACGTTTTTAAATTGGGTAGGTAAAAATTTGCGCAACAAATCATGGTCATGATAATTACCTTTGTGAGCAATGAACTCCAGACAACAATTTCAGCAATACCTTGCCCAAACATCGCCTGCGCCTGTGGGGCTTCATATTGCTAGCGCAAAAGGCAATTATTTAATTGATGTAGATGGCAAAGAATATATTGACTTAATTGGGGGCATTAGCGTTTGTAATGTCGGTCATGGGCATCCTAGGGTGGTAGAGGCCATAAAAAAACAAGCCGATCAATACCTGCATATAATGGTCTATGGCGAATTGATACAAACACCGCAAATTGAATTTGCAAAAAAAATTACAGAACACCTACCGAGCACTTTAAACAGTATTTATTTTACCAACTCTGGAAGCGAAGCTTGCGAAGCCGCCATCAAACTAAGCCATAGAATCACGGGAAGGCCCCATATCATCGCCGCCAATAACAGTTACCACGGACACTCGATGGGCGCACTGAGTGTGATGGGGAGCGAATATTGGCGCAATGCGTTTCGCCCCTTATTACCCGGTGTTTTTCATTACGATTACAACAGTCGGGCAATGATTGATGCAATCAATCAAGATACCGCTTGTGTGATTATAGAAACCGTACAAAGTGAAGCAGGAATCATCTGCCCAGAGCTAGAATGGCTAAAAGAACTACGCCAAAAATGCACAGACAATTGCACCCTACTGATTATGGATGAAATACAAACAGGTTTTGGACGCACCGGAAAACTGTGGGGATTTGAGCATTTCGGTATTGTACCAGATGTAATATTGCTCGGCAAAGCACTTGGCGGCGGCATGCCTATGGGAGCTCTTGTGGCAGCTCATCAAATGATGAATGCTTTTACACACAATCCTGTATTAGGTCACATGACTACTTTTGGCGGACACCCACTTTGTTGTGCGGCAGGGCTTGCCTCGATGGAGGTATTACTCGACGAACAACTCATAAGGCAAGTTGAGGGCAAAGAAAAGCTATTTCATGAATTGCTGACTCACCCCCGTATCAAAGCACTACGCAGCAAAGGCTTGCTGATGGCGATAGAATTGGATGACAACAAAACGGTTTTGCAAACCTTAGAAAAATGTATGCAAGAAGGTGTATTTTCCGATTGGTTTTTATTTGCAGAAAATTGCATACGAATAGCACCACCCTTGAGTATTCAAGCTCACGAAATCGAAAAAGCGTGTAATATTATATTGAATTGTTTGACTTAGCATTTCAAGCAATGTAATTACTGTTACAATATTTGTAATATCTGTAGCAACATTTTTTCACAATCATACATAAAACATGATACTATTACAAATTAATCAACAAGTAGAAAAAAGTCTCAGCTATCTCGACAAACTCAAAAACGAACTGATTGTTTTCGCACCAAAATTGATAGGTGCAATTATCTTTTTTATTATCGGCAGATGGCTTATTGGCAAACTATGCAATGCTATTACGGTTATCTTCAACAAACGTAGTTTCGAGCCGTCTTTACAATCATTTTTAAGTTCATTAATTCGCATTAGCTTAATGATAGTTTTGCTCTTCAGCATTGCGGGCATCATAGGAATCAATATCACAGGATTTGCCGCATTATTAGCAGGTGCAGGTATTGCTATCGGATCTGCACTGAATGGCTCATTAGGAAACCTTGCAGGTGGCGTAATGATACTTATCTTCAAACCCTTCAAAGTAAAAGATTTTATTGAAGCACAGGGCAATATGGGTGAGGTGACAGAAATTGGCATATTCAATACTTTTATGACCACTCCCGAACGCAAAACAGTTATCTTACCCAATGGAGCTTTGTCAACGGGTGTTATCATCAACTATACAACTAGCGGCAGCCTCAGAGTAGATATACCCATCGCCATTGCACCAAGCACCTCTATAGAACAAGCGCGTCAAGTAGCTATCACAACTATGTTACACCACCCGCTAGTATTGAAAGACCCCGCACCGCAAGTCGTGGTTACAAAAATTGGCGATGGTATGGTAACGCTCAGTATGCGCCCTTCGGCTCAACAAGCCGACTACCCTACCGTTTTTGTAGAAATTCAGGAGATGGTGAAAAATGCTTTTGATACGAATGGCATTAAAGTAGCAACGCCTCATTCATAGAGGTCATTATTAATAAAGGTTAATCCCTAATCAACGCAGTTGTAAAATGCCTATGCAGAAATTTGCATAGGCATTTCTGTACGCAATTGGCTTGTCAAAAAAAAAGAAGAATACTATTTGTTCTTTGATGTAGTCAATTCGCTACTTTTGCAGCACCTTTTTTAGAATATAACGAAATATGAATATAGCAATCATTGGCACCGGATATGTAGGTTTAGTAAGTGGCACTTGCTTTGCCGAAACGGGCAATAATGTAGTATGTATAGATATTAACGAAGATAAAATTAATCAACTGCGAAAAGGCGAAACACCTATATATGAGCCTGGTTTAGATGTACTTTTAGAACGAAATATCAAGGAAAAACGCATCAGTTTTACCACATCGCTCGACGAGGGCATCAAAGGTGCTCAAATTATTTTTCTAGCCTTACCGACCCCTCCCGGCAAAGACGGCGCTGCAGATTTGCAATATGTATTGGGCGTAGCCAAAGACCTCAGCAAAATCATTACGAGTTACACAGTAATCGTCAACAAAAGTACCGTACCTGTAGGCACTGCCGAAAAAACCGCCTCAGTGATGACGGAGCTTTTAGATAGATCCCTGTTTGATGTAGTGAGTAATCCTGAATTCTTGCGCGAAGGCGTAGCTGTTGAAGATTTTTTGAAACCAGACCGAGTTGTTATTGGCACCTCAAGTGAAAAAGCAAAAAAACTGATGGACGAATTGTATCAACCATTCGTTCGCCAAGGAAACCCTATTTATTATATGGACGAGCGCAGCTCCGAAATGACTAAATACGCTGCTAATTCATACTTAGCTATGCGCATTTCGTTTATGAATGAAATGGCAAATTTGTGCGAACGCGCAGGAGCTAACGTAGACTGGGTGCGCATGGGCATGGGTAGCGATGGGCGTATTGGCAAACGCTTTCTCTTCCCCGGAGTTGGCTATGGAGGAAGTTGCTTCCCAAAAGACGTACAAGCATTGGCTCGTACTGCCAACGAACACAACTATAATTTCCAGATTGTAAAATCGGTGATGGAAGTGAACAATCGTCAAAAACTAATCTTGGGCGACAAAATAAAAACTTATTTTAAAGGCGATTTGAAAGGCAAAACTTTCGCTGTTTGGGGCTTGGCTTTCAAACCCGAAACCGATGACATACGCGAAGCTCCAGCTCTTTATTTAATTGATACCCTATTGGCCGAAGGCGCTATTATAAAAGCATTTGACCCCGAAGCCATGCCCAATGTAAAAGTAATTTATGGCGATAAAGTCAGCTTTATGGAAGGGCAATACGAGGCGGTAGCAGATGCAGACGCATTGGTGATAGTAACAGAGTGGAGCGAATTCCGCAATCCAGATTTCAACCGCTTAAAATCAAGCTTGAAAAATCCTGTAATCTTTGACGGTCGTAATGTATATACACTCGAAAAAATGAAAGAACTAGGATTTTATTACGAGAGTATGGGACGCAATATTATTCAATAGGACGATTAAAAAACAATATTCAACGCTTTAATTACATTGATCAATGTCTAAAAAAAGAATTTTAGTTACCGGAGCAGCAGGCTTTTTGGGTTCTCATCTGTGCGACCGTTTTATTGCCGAAGGTTACGAAGTGGTAGGCATGGACAATTTGCTCACTGGCAACATCCGAAATATTGAGCATTTATTCCCTAATCCGGATTTCACCTTTTACCACCACGATGTTACCAAGTTTGTACATATACCAGGGCATATAGATTATATACTTCACTTCGCATCGCCAGCCAGCCCTATAGATTATCTTAAAATGCCCATTCAAACATTGAAAGTAGGCGCATTAGGTACACACAATCTACTTGGATTGGCAAAAGCAAAGAATGCTCGTATTCTTGTAGCCTCCACATCAGAAGTTTATGGCGACCCTTTGATTCATCCTCAAGTAGAAGAATATTGGGGAAATGTAAACCCTATCGGTCCACGCGGTGTATATGACGAGGCTAAACGATTTATGGAAAGTATTACAATGGCTTATCATAATTTTCATGGCGTAGAAACCCGCATCATCCGTATATTCAACACCTACGGCCCCCGTATGCGACTGGACGATGGACGTGCACTGCCCACCTTTATGAATCAGGCTTTACAAGGTAAGGACATTACTGTATATGGCGATGGTTCGCAAACCCGCTCATTTTGTTATGTGAGCGACTTGGTAGATGGTATTTATCGTTTGCTGCACTCCGACTATCATTTGCCTGTAAATATTGGCAACCCCTCGGAAATATCGCTTAAAGATTTTGCTGAGGAAGTATTAAAACTAACCAGAGCGCAAGTAAAAATTGTGTATGAACCGCTGCCTCAAGATGACCCCAAACAACGCAAACCGGATATCAGCAAAGCGCAAGAATTATTGGGTTGGATACCCAAGGTTGGTCGAGAAGAAGGCTTGAAGGCTACTTGGGATTATTTCAAGAAGGTCTTTTAAGACTCATTAGTTTGAATTTATCTAATGATAGCATATTGTTAAAAATACAGTACCCTTTTTGTAAGCACCGACTTGGATGAAAATGTCGGTGCTTATCTTTGCCACCTAAAAAAAATTCATTATGAAAAAAATATTTTTATCTATCCTTGCAGCATCTGCAATATTTGCGTCTTGCCAAGATGCGCCCAAAGCCGACACTGCTACTGTGGGTGAGGCACAAAAAGTTGATTCTGCAATAAGCGGATCTACTGAATACAAAATAGATTTAGCTCAAACTAAAGTAGAATTCGTAGCAACCAAACCTGTAGCTAAGCACCACGGCACTATAGACATTAAAGAAGGTAAGTTGATGATAGAAGCCAGTGCGATTAAAGGTGGTAATTTCGTAATTGATTTAGGAACATTAAAAACAAACGATCAAGACAGCATTGGTAATGCTAAATTAGGCGGACACTTAATGAGTCCCGACTTTTTTGATGTAACCAAATACCCAACTGCAAGTTTCGAAATTAGCAGTGTTGCCTCTGGTGTAGATTCTTCTATCAAAGAAGTTATCATGAAAGATGCTACGCATACTATTACTGGCAACCTTACTTTGAAAGGTGTAACTAAAAGCATTTCATTCCCTGCAAAAGTGTCTATGAATGGTGCTGTAGTCAGTGCAGATGCCAATTTTAATATTGACCGCACACAATGGAATTTGAGCTATGGTAATGATAAATCTTTGAAAGACAAATTCATTAGCCCAATCGTTAATATTGGATTGCACTTGGTTGCCAACAAATAATATCGACTCATAAAAGTTTAATAAAAAACAATCCCTTGCAAATCCTTCTGCAAGGGATTTTTACTTTTGCACCTCATACATGTCATTTATCAAATCATTTTTTTCATACAAGTCATTAAATAAGCTAGTAGAAAACGAAAGCTACGAGCCTATGCTCTCTTGGGGCATCAGAATGACCTTTGCCGTCATTGTACCCCTATTTTATGCTTTATATAGTCATAAAATGAACGAGGCAATGTGGACAATAGCGGCAGCAGAAAGTATTGGCTGGGTAGAATTGAAAGGTTCCTTTGCCCAGCGAGTACGCGTGCTACTAGGAGGAGTATTTTTGTCAATCCTATTTGGCTTTGCAGGCAGTGTCAGCAGCAATAGTTTAAACTTGAGTGTCTTGCTCATGCTACTTGTGGTATTTATCGCCACCTTATTCAAAAACTTGGGCGAAAGAGGCAGTGGATTGTCATTGACGGTATATGTTATGTTTATCATTGGAAATGCCTTCCCCGTAACTAATTTTCAAGAAGTCATTCTGCGCAGCGAATATATTGCTATTGGTGGCGCGTGGACATTTTTAGTAGGCACAGTAGCCAGCCTTTTTATTTCCGTACAAACTCCGTACAAACGCTCAATTGCCTTCATCTGGAAATCTACGGCATCATTAGCTGCTGCAATAGACCAAGGGTGGGATGGTCGTTCGGTCAAAACGAGTACACGAGAAATCTATCTGAAAGAAAAAGAGGTAAATGCAGCAATTGATAGATCTTTAGAATTATACGAAAAAAGAGCTTATCAAAATAACCACGAGAATGAGAACTCCAAGCAAATGGCACAATTGCGCAAATCTGCCTACCTCACCAGTGCTACTTTAATGGCACTAGCAGAAGAATTGGAAAGAATTGATATGAACTTGCTCAGTGGCGGGCAAAAACAATCCATACATGCCTTGCTCAAATCAATCGAAATTATTTGCGAACGAATGACCATCTACACGGTAACAGGCAAATCGGAAGAAGAAATGCTCTTGCAGTCTCGCATTATTCGTTTGCAAAACATGTGCGCACTCCTCTGCGAAAGCAAGATTGAAGATAGCCAACGTGATGCTATTGATAAAATATTACGCTTTGTAGAGCGGTTAATAAAACTTGTAGAAAATTCTATGGGGCATATTAATTCCGTATCGGGTGACCGCAAAGTATATCGTTCTTACTCGCTGATGAAAACACTGCTCATCTTGCATCACAAGCACTGGATAGATAGTATCCGAAGATTGGCAAATATCAATACCCATTCATTCAGATATGCCTTACGAACATCTATTATAGCTACTCTTGCCCTATTTATATATAAATGGTTCAATATTCCTCACGGATATTGGCTGCCTTTCACGGTCATGATTGTGGTACAACCTTACTTTGGGGCTACGCTCAAAAAGGCATTCGATAGAGTACTGGGTACCGTATTAGGTGTTATTGCAGGCGGCTTGTTATTAGCCTTACCCACAGACTTGCATATAAAAACAATACTCCTGGTTATCTGTCCTATTCTGATGGTCTATTTTTTAAGAACCGGCTACGGTGTCGCTACTTTCTTTATCAGCATCTTTTTGGTTGCCCTTTTCGCCGCAGAAAACAATCTAGATAATAACGTAATTGTCATTAGAGCATTAAGTACTATAGCAGGGGCAGTATTGGCTGTCGTGGGCGAATTTGCATTATTGCCAACATGGGATAAAAAATGGCTGCCTCGACATATCACTGCTGCCATACATACCAATTACAATTACTTCTTATTTTCCTATTTCCCCAATTTGTTTACTTCTGCCCACCAATGGACATCTTACCGAAGGTTGGCAGAATCGAAAAACAGTAATGCCTTTGATTCTTTCAACAGATACTTGCAAGAACCCACCACAAAAGACAAAGATTACATCTTGTATTATCAATTGATTTCTCATTGCATTCGTATCACCAGAGAATTGAATAATTACCATTTAGAAGCAGAGTCCAATAAATATAATTTTGATAGCAAAGGCTTTTTGGCACGAAAATTGGTTATTAAAGACTGCTTGGTTCAGTTTAATCGTATTGAATATGATCTCAAGAAAATGACGGTGGGATTGGATAAAGAAATTCCCCAACAAATTTTTGAAGACATTGAACCAAGCACAATTCCTATCAACGACATTCAGTCTATCTATATAGACAAACTCAACGTAGAGCTGAATGCCTTTGTAAGGGATATGAGCAAATGGTCGGGAAAACAATTTAACGAATAAGATTTATTATCCTAAATGGCAAGAATTGCGACCTCAATCTTTTTGGTTTTACTTTCTAGTTTTTCAGCTTCGGCTCAAGATATAGATACCACCATTATGGGCATGCACTTCACCATGGATGAAGTGGTGATAAAAGCAGCAAAAAAAGGTTGGGATGTAGACGGGTTTATTCGCAGAATGAAAACAGACACTACATTTTATAAGGCTTTTCTCGGACTCAAAGTAGTGCCTTACACTTCGGACAATGAAATTACTTTTTATGATGAAGTGGGCAAAAATATTGCCCATCTCGAAAACAGAACAGAACAAACGGTAAAAGCCAATTGCAAAACAGTTCGAATTTCAAATGAAAAAGTAAGTGGCAATTATTTTGACAGAAAAAAACAGCCAAGATATTATACCTCTCAACTCTTGCACAACCTCTTTACGAAGCCTTGCGAAAACGAATGCGGAATATCCGATTTGATTGCCCAAAATAAAGTTGAAAAACCCAGAATGGATAAAAATATTGAGCAATTAAAACAATTGGTCTTTAATCCTGGTAGCAAAATATCAGGAGTGCCACTTGCTGGCAACAAAGTTTCCATTTTCGAAGAAAAAATTTCCACCAAATACGAGTTCAAATTAAAGTTTGTAAGCTTCAACGGTGACGAATGCTATTTGTTTCAAGCCATTCCCAAAGAAGCTTATAAAGACGATGTCGTATTCAATCAATTAGACACTTGGTTTCGGATAGATGATTTTGCAATTGTAGCCAGAGATTATGCACTTTCTTATCACACCCTTTTGTTCGACTTTGATGTCAAAATGAAAGTGCGCTTGGAAAAAGTGGGCAAACGTCTATTGCCCTCTACGATAGATTATAGCGGCAATTGGCATGTGCTGTCGCAAAAACGAGAGCGCGCTAAATTCAGAATTTTATTCGATTATTAGGTGCAAAGATTAATGAATCCTATCCCCTCTTACTTCTAGATTTTTCATAATTTCGGCTTCATAATCCAAAAATTCTTGCCATCGTCTTTCTGTCCGCTCTTGAGACGTGTACTGAGAAGCTAAATTTATCAGCAAACGATAATGACCTGCCTCTGCAACCATAAATTTATGATAGAATTGTTTGAGTTTATTGTCATTGATATACAAAGACAGCAACCTGAATCGCTCACAACTTCTGGCTTCTATCAAGGCAAAGGAAATGAGCCTTTCCGCCAATCTTTCTAAACGCGCTCCGGGCTTTTGTTCAAATTTTCTCAACTCATTGACATACACATCCTTTCTTTGAATGCCTAAAGCCAAGCCTCTTTTATCCAATTCGGCAAGAACTGTTCTGAAATGTCCCCACTCTTCGGTAACAATTGGAGATAGTTCTCGCACCAAATCATGGCATTCCGAATAGGTTTGTATTAATGAGATACAAGACAGGGCTGCTTTCTGTTCGCAATAAGCATGGTCGGTCAAAATATCTGCGATATTCATTTCAGCCATATTAGCCCAACGGGGGTCTGTGGGCAAAATCAAACCTAATACATGTTTATGCTCTTCGGGTACTATTCTCATTGTATTATTGACTCATTAAGGGCGAACAAAAGTAATCAAGAATATTTTTGTGTACAAAACAAAGGCTATCATTCGTACAAATGATAGCCTTGACAATATTTTATCTTTTTAGTTTTTAGAATTTCCAACCTACTGTGAGTACACCGCTGGTCAAGCTATTTTTTGTTGTAGCAATTGTTGGTTGGCTATAACCCATAGAGCCATCCAATACGTAAGGTTGCTCTTGAGTAGTATAAGCACTATTAACGATACCAAAGTCAACATAAGCGTCTTCGAAACGATATCCAAAGCCAAAGGAGATGTCGGTGCGATTGGTTTGATAATCGCCGGATTTGTAGGGAGAGCCGTAATAACCCATTCCACCGCGCACCCTAAACTGATCGAACCGAAGCTCTACTCCGCCCCTGATATTAGAAGCTGACCCATAAATATTTTTAATACTGGCATTATATGAATTTTGTGTCGTTTTATTATCCATATTATAGCGCATGGTTGCATAATTGACATATTCGTAATCTACCGACACAAAACCATATTTGCCCAACATACCCGTTGCACTGAGAATGGCTTTGAAGGGTGTTGTGAGATGATAATCATTTTGATTGCTGGGCGAAACAATTTTATTGCTTCCGTATAATTTGCTCACTACATTAATATCATTGCCCGAAGTTTCGGTCATCGAATAGAAAGTAGGAGTATGAAAGGCAATTCCCGCACGGAAATAATCATTAAATTTATAAATAGCCCCTAATTTTAGATTGACACCTGTACCTGTTGTTTTGTAACTTTCATTATAAGTAAAACGGTCAAAACTATCACTGGCATTAGCATCATGGGTCTTCTCTACATAAGATGTGTTGACTTTATGATTGAGCATCGTAATACCCAATGTAGCTCCTAATAAAAATTTTTCTTGATAATTGCCCCCCAAGGATAATGCAAATTCATTTACCCCCCCCTTTTCTTGCACAGATTTGAACTGATCAAGACCCTTGGCTATGGGCACCAATGAGAGTCGATTGCTAGACAACAAGTAGGATTGATAACCTAAATAGGCAGGAGTACCTTGATCGTCTGTTGTACTTGATGGATAATTAAGTGCGTCTGCTTCAAAATATTGACTACCTGAGTTTTTGTTATTAGTACCTCTGTAATTATAATCTCTGCTAAAGTCGGCAGTATGATTAACCCCTATCCCAAAAGAAACTGATTTCCAATCTGCATTTTCATAATCCCTACCTGAAGCTTTGGATGTAAAAACAGTACCTATATTATTAAAGCCAAAACGGGTACCGTTATCACTTGAAGAAGTGCCGGTATATTCGCTATTCGTACCATTAAATCTCAAACCCGGTGTTAGCATAAACTCAGAAGTACGATACATTCCCAATCCAGCAGGGTTTACATTTACTGTGCTAAAGTCGCCCCCAACAGAACCTAATGCGCCGCCAAAACCTATGGAGCGTGCTGTTCCATAAGAAGCTGTTTGACCATATTTGCCCGCATCAATAACACTTTGAGCATTACCTACTTGGGTTAAAAACACACTAGAAAGGGAGAGACTAAGAATTTTGCAAACACCTGAGTTCATAATTGTCATTTTTATAAAGCTTTTGAATAAAGTATAGAGTTAAGGCATAAGGCTATACGCCAAATAGTTTAGCCATTTTTTTAAATAGATACGTTGAAATTGAGTTTAATTGAAAGGGCTAGCGTCTGCCGCCGCCAAATCCGCCGCCACCTCCACGGGAGCCACCACCGCCTCCATTGAATACAGGGGCAGAGCGTTGTTGCTGAGGAACCGATTGCTGTTGCATAGGCACTGATTGCTGATAATCCCTTCTATTCATCTGAATATTACCATTGTTGCGCATCGGAACAGATTGCTGTGTATTTTCACGATTCATTTGTTGGTAATTTCTATCCCCACCTCTATATCCTTCATGTGCCCTTCTATCACTTGTACTTGCATTATCCATTTGCCTACTTTCGTAATTAGGACGATTGTTCATCTGTTGGCTATTATCAAAACGACCTTCGCGTTTACGAGATTCTGAGTTGAAGCCTCTTTGCTGAGAATATTGATTATTCATACGTTCTTCTCGTCCTCCACCCATATTTGATTGTTGTGTTTGTCTGAATCCACCACCTCTAAAACCACCATTATTGGGGTAGTTAGTTATAGAACGTGCATTATTGTTAGTAATGTTATTCATAGAGTATCGTGGACCATAAGTTACATTATTGTACCTTGATGCATACCCGCCATTGTAATATCCATTACCATATCCATACATACCAGCATAATAGCCATTCCAGTAATTGTTGTAGTAGCCACAGCCTCCATAGCCCCATCCGTTACCCCAACCGAAAGAATAAACAGGTGAATAATAATAACTGTTAAAACCACCATATCCATACCAAGACTGCCATCCCCAATAGGAGTTCCAGTAAGGACTACCGCCAAATCCAATACTGATAGACGAACGATACCATGGACTCCAACCCCAATAAGGATCTACCCAATAGGGATTGTACCAATAAGGATTATTGAAGGAACTAAAATAAGGACGATAGTAAAAACTACGACTACCGAAACGATTGAAGTATGTAGAATAATAATAGTCATTATCATCTGTAGTCGAATAACGATTTTGGTCGTCATCTTCGTACTGGTCATTATTTTGGTTGTCGTTGCGATGCGCCCAATCATACTTAGCTTGTTCTCTTGCCTCTTTTTGTGCATCCGAACCGCTATAATAAATATCATCTTGATAGGTGTTTTTACTCTGTGCATCAGCTATGCCAATTGCAACGAGACTAAATAACCCCAAAAAAATTAAGTTTTTCATTGTACTTATTTTATAATGTCTTAAAAACAGCTTCTTAAAAACTATACCGAATGTACTACATTTGCGAGCAGTAATTCTAAAATAAGACTTAAAATAAAAAGCATCGTTTAAACATGAGCAGCATATTAACAAATCGTTCACAAGATTATTCTCAATGGTACAATGACTTGGTTCTCAAGGGGGGGCTGGCAGATTATTCAGCAGTACGTGGTTGTATGGTTATCAAACCTTATGGTTATGGGCTTTGGGAAAATATGCGGGATGTGTTGGACAAAAAATTTAAAGAAACAGGGCATCAAAATGCTTATTTCCCCTTATTTGTTCCTAAAAGTTTGTTTGAGGCTGAGGAAAAGAATGCCGAAGGTTTTGCAAAAGAATGTGCCATTGTTACGCACTACCGCCTGAAGGCCGACCCTAACAACAAGGGCAAATTAATTGTGGACCCTAACGCCAAATTGGAAGAAGAATTGGTGGTGCGCCCTACTTCAGAGGCCATCATCTGGAATACATACAAAAACTGGATTCAGAGTTATCGCGACCTACCTATTCTCATCAATCAATGGGCTAATGTGGTACGTTGGGAAATGCGTACCCGCCTCTTTCTTCGCACCGCAGAATTTTTGTGGCAAGAAGGCCATACTGCTCATGCTACTAAAGAAGAAGCCATTGCAGAAACCAAACAAATGATTGAAGTCTATGCTCAATTTGCGGAAGAGTATATGGCTATGCCCGTATTGCGTGGTGTAAAGTCTGCCAACGAACGTTTTGCAGGAGCCGAAGAAACTTATTGCATTGAGGCTTTGATGCAGGATGGGAAAGCCTTACAAGCAGGCACCTCGCATTTTTTAGGGCAAAATTTTGCCAAAGCATTTGACGTAAAATTTTCGGACAAAAACAACCAATTAGATTATGTATGGGCTACCTCTTGGGGCGTTTCTACACGATTGATTGGTGCATTGGTAATGGCACACAGTGATGATGAAGGTTTGGTATTGCCACCCAAATTGGCACCGCTGCAAGTAGTGATTGTACCTATTTACAATAAAGATGAAGCGATTCGTCAACGACTAGACGACAAGGCAAATGAGTTGATAAAAGAGTTGCGTGCAAAAAATATCAGTGTAAAATATGATAATGATGACAGCACACGCCCAGGTTGGAAATTTGCCGAACATGAGCTTAAAGGAGTGCCTGTTCGTGTAGCGCTTGGTCCTCGCGATTTAGACAACAATGTAGCAGAAGTAGCACGCCGAGATACTAAAGAAAAACAAAGCATTTCGATTGATAGTTTAGTGCCGCATATCGAGCAATTATTGACAGACATTCAGCAAAATATGTACAATCGTGCTTTACAATTGAGAGCCGACAAAAGCAGCAAAGCCGATACATGGGATGAGTTTGTACGATTGCTCGACGAAAAGACAGGCTTCATTTATGCACATTGGGATGGCACGCCGGAGACTGAAGAAAAAATCAAAGAATTGACCAAAGCTACGATTCGTTGCATACCGTTAGACAATCCTCTGGAAGAAGGCAAATGTATTTTAACCGGAAATCCTTCTACCCAAAGAGTAGTGTTTGCAAGAGCTTATTAATAGGGTAAGAGTTGATGAACTTATACAGAATAGGTACAACGCTGATTCTATTGCTTTTTGTCCAATTGAACGCTGTGGCAGTACAATATTTGAGTTTTGAATTTGCAACTACTAAACCATTGGTTCATGCAGTAGGTTCAGTTTCTGTCATTGACAAGAGAGCGGATACCAATGCTACTTTGGGCAGAGGGAACACAAAAGTAATGAGTCCTTTTACTAATCTCTTGAGTCAAAATCAATAGAGTTTTTGAAAGCTTAATAGCAGATAAATATTTCCATCCCCCTAGTCCATCCTCCTAATGTCTGCACCTAGGGCATTTAAGCGCACATCAATGGCTTCGTAGCCACGGTCTATTTGCTCAATGTTTTGGATAACACTTTTGCCTTCTGCCGAGAGCGCTGCTATGAGCAAAGCTACACCCGCACGGATATCAGGCGACACCATGGTAATACCCCGCAATTGCATGGTGCGATTGAGCCCAATAACAACCGCACGATGTGGGTCGCAGAGTACAATTTGTGCGCCCATCTCTATCAATTTATCAACAAAGAACAAACGGCTTTCGAACATTTTTTGATGTACTAGTACAGTGCCTTTGCTTTGAGTAGCAGTAACCAATACAATGCTCAACAAATCGGGAGTAAATCCGGGCCAGGGATGGTCGTAAACAGTAAGGATAGATCCATCAATGAATCGTTTGATTTGATAATTTTCTTGTGCAGGGATATAAATATCATTCCCCTTTATTTCGAGTTGTATCCCCAGTTGTTGGAAGGTTTCAGGGATATTTCCGAGATGCGCCACATCGGCGTCTTTAATCGTGATTTCGCTTTGTGTCATCGCTGCAAGTCCAATAAATGAACCTACTTCAATCATGTCGGCCAACAGACGATGTTCGCAGCCATTCAGTACTTTCACCCCTTCTATGGTCAATAGATTAGAACCTATACCGGTAATTTTTGCGCCCATATTATTGAGCATTCTACACAGTTGTTGCAAATAAGGTTCGCAGGCGGCATTATATATTTGAGTTGTCCCTTCCGCCAATACTGCAGCCATCAAGACATTTGCAGTACCTGTTACAGAGGGTTCGTCCATTTGTATAAAGGTACCTTTGAGCTGCGAACAACTCAGCGTAAAACGGTTTCTATCTGCATCAAATTCGAATGCAGCACCCAATTTTTCGAATCCTCGAATATGGGTATCTAATCTTCTTCTGCCTATTTTATCGCCTCCGGGTTGCGGAATCATTGCACTACCGTAACGTGCGAGCAAAGGTCCTGCAAGCATTACAGCACCTCTTAGCTTTCCCGATTTGTGTTGAAAAGTTTGTCCTGCAAAATAATCGAGATTCACCTTGTCGGCCTGCAAAATAACCGTATTGGCAGAAGGACGTTGCACGCTTACATTCATATCAGCGAGCAACTCTATCAGCATGTTCACATCAAGTATGTTGGGGACATTGGTAAAGATGACAGGCTTGTTAGTTAGCAAAACCGCACAAAGCACTTGTAATGCTTCATTTTTGGCTCCTTGTGGTGTAATTGTTCCTTTTAGTTGACGACCTCCACGAATTTCGAATGAACTCATAAAAATAGCTTTGGTTAAATATACAATAGGGCTTTATTTATTTTTAAAATTTCGGCTTTTATTATTGTTATTCTTATTGCCGCCACCATTGTTATTATTACCACCGCCACCTTTACGATTATTTTTATTCTTGAAATTATTGCGTCCACCACCTCCGTTATTGTTTTTGAAATTGGCACGCGGGTCGAATGGAATTTTATATCCACCACCTTCAAATTTCATTTCACCTCCGGTAATGATACTCAATTCGTTTTTGACCATGTCATCATGTACAGGCTCATTGTGCCAATTGGTGTAGGCAAGCTTCATATAGTAGCCTACAGACTGGGTATAGCCTTGTTTTTTATCTTGTTCATCCGCCAATCCTTTGGCAATTAAGGTCTGCAAATTGCGTCCAAGATGCCTATGCTTAATGGGTGATTGTGGATATGGCAAAGGATCGGGTTTTTTGGTCAGTTGTTCTTCTGTTGGCGCAGGGAATGGTCCATCTACGTCCAATCTAAAGCCTGTCATCTGATGCAAGTGATCCCAAAGCTTATGTTCGTAATCTTCCAATGTTTTGAGATGCGGTGTCAATAAGCTCATCAATTGTATGACAAGATTGGCTTGTTGTAATCTCTTTTCTCGGTCTTCGATGGAGAGCAAGTATTCTACCATCTTTTGTACGTTACGCCCGTATTGGGGCATGAGCAGTTTGCCACGCGAACTATTATATTCCATTAAAGAATGTTGTTTTATATTGTTGAATAATATTCGGCAGACGTTTCAGCAAGAGAGGGGGACTGAGTAAAATAAAAAGGGGATTTATTTTGGATGTCTTTATTCCGATACAGCAAATGTAATCAAAAGGAGCAATTATACAACTGCTTTACAATTTTATCTTTCCTTCATACACCAATGTCGCAGGTCCTGTAAGAACTACATCAACTGCACTGGAAGGACTATCTTTTCGAAAAGAAACTTTCAATACACCTCCAGGAGTCTTTATATGATTTTCGAAAAAACCCAATCTATCCTGCGAAGCAGCAATAGCAGATGCAGTAACACCAGTACCACAACTTAATGTTTCGTCTTCTACACCTCGCTCATAGGTACGCACATAAAGCTGCGCTTCTTGTATTTCTACAAAATTGACATTGATACCTCTGGGAGCAAATTGTGTTTGATTGCGAATAGCTCTTCCTTGTTCAAATACATTTATCTGCGCTACATCATTTACCCAAAGAACATAGTGTGGCGAACCTGTGTTTAAAATAGCATATCCATCGTAACGATGCACCTCAGTAACATTATTCATTTCTAATGCTACTATATTTTCGACTGTAATATCAGCATGATGCTCTCCGTCTATGGCAATAAAATGAGCTTTTTGCTCTATCAACTTGAGTTCACGTGCGAAAGCGGTAATACATCTTCCACCATTACCACACATAGTGCTTTCGTTACCATCAGCATTGTAATAAACCATTGTGAAATCAAAGCCAACAGCCTCTTCAAGTAGCATTAATCCATCTGCCCCCACACCCATTCTTCGATTACAGAGAAAAGCAATTTGTTCTTGACTAAGTTCTATTTTCTGGGTACGATTGTCTATCAATACAAAATCGTTTCCTGTTCCTTGGTATTTATAAAAATGAATCATTGTCTGTTACCTATTTTTGACATACTGCTCTGCTTGCGAATCAGGATCTAATGCCCCGGAACCATTGACGATATTACTGTAGAGCAATGTACGCCAATTACTGTTTCTGCGCTCTCCTGTGAGTGTAGCATGCAACAAAACGTAGCCTCCTAAAGATTGTGCAGGATTGTAAAATAGGAATACACCTTCTTGACCTTGCTTTTCTGTGCTATAATATTGCCATATTTCATAGGGCAAAGCACCAGATTCGTTGTTGACGATGATACGTTCATTCGGCTTGCCGTATTGGATATAAACTCTTCCTCTATCTGTTTCATAACCACTCTGCCCTGCACCTTTAAACAATCGGTTTACCTCTTTGATACGCTCCGTATATTCAAGCCATGCTTTGTTGGGATCGAATTTATTTCGTTTTTCCCAAAAATTATAGATAAAAAACTTACTATAGAGTTCATCTGGTTTTTTCAAAAAACCATTGATAGCGATTCCTTCATTTGGTTCGCAAATCAATAGGAGCATCTTGAGTATAGAACGTACTTGGCTCGCTGTGTACTTGCCCACGAAGGTATTGCTCAAGTCCAATATATGTGTAGTTGCAGTATCATCTTTGTTTTTCAAACTATCGTTATAGATTTTGGGTTGGGCAGCAGCCACAACATTCTTGTTGTAACGCTGAAAGAATAAAGTTTTTTGCTCCAAGACAGTATTATTCTTATCGCTCAAAACAATATTCAAATAATAATTTCCCGATTTCAATTCCTCAAGCGGAAATACTTTGTGAAAGCTCTGTATATACTGACAAGGCTGAATTGTATCCACCTTTTCGAATAAGGGTACAGGAGCAGCATAAGGCTTCCAAGAAATATAAGAGCTAATCTTGAGGGGGGCTGAATTTTTTACACTTTTGTGGGCATTATAGAGTTCGTAATAGTAACAAATGACATATCTATTTTCGCCCAAATAATTATTGGTCAAAGGGATGTCTATGTAGCCCTTTCTATCATAGATGGTTGGAGCAGATGTTGCTCTTACAAATGTGTCCAAAAGTTGAATGCCAGACAAAAATGGTGCCGCCATTTTTGGCGCTGCTACCGTCACTGTATCCACATATTGATAGAGTTGCTCTTTGTAGTCTTTCTCGAATAAGGCAAATTCGAGCTCGTAATACCCTTCGGGAAAATTATATTCGTACTGATCGGCAATCGCTTCGTCAATAGCTTCTTGCAAGCTAGCCTTAGGGTTCGATTTGATGATAAAGGTTTCTTGTTTTACAATAGCTGTATCGTTACTCCATCGGAGGAAGCAAATAACTTCTCCTTCAAATTTGTTGTCTGCATTTTTTTTGAAGTGCATAGAAGAATTCTCTATGCGCCATGTCAGTAGTATATTGGCATGATATTGGTTGCTGTCATTATTGTCTTTTTTATAAAATACAGTGTAGGCAGTAGTGGCTTTGATGCTCCACGCATGAGAACTGCTACTCAACAATATAAAACTCAGCAAGAATACCCTTAGGGTCATTGTTTTTATTTTTTGCAAGGTACTAAATCCAATTTATCTTTGGTTTTTATGAATTCTGTTGTCTGTCCTGTTTTACCCTTTCCTAATATTTATTGGTGGTCTCATGTGTTATCTGCGGAGCAAATCATTCTTGACCAATGGGAGCATTTCGAGAAAATGAGTTTTCGAAATCGCTATATGGTTGCGGGTTCTGGTGGCATCATTACTTTAAGCATACCTATTGCCGAAGGTCGCCAACAACGCAAAGCCATGCGCGACATTCGTATTGACGCTAAAACCCAATGGCAAAATCAGCATTGGCGAACCTTACAAAGTGCCTATAATCGTTCCCCTTATTTCGAATTTTTCGAATCGGAACTTGCGAAACTCTACCAACAAGAGTTTGAGCATTTAGTGGCTTTCAGCAAAGCTAGTATTGATGTAATCAACCAATTACTGAAACAAAAATTAAACTTCACAGAAAGCAGTGATTTTATAAAATTGTATCCCGAGAAGACGGTTGATATTCGTTCGCATTTCAGGAGTAACCGTTACTTGCATGAATCTAAAAAGTACACTCCATATACGCAACTATTTCAAGACCGATTGGGATTCCAAGCCAATTTGTCCCTACTGGATTTGTTGTTTATGGAAGGTAATTTTTGTATGGATTTTATAGGCTTGTAACTGCACTTGCTTACCAGTCTTTTTCCATTTTCACCGGAGTGCCGTGTTGTTTTTTATTTTTTTCTTGTAATTTTTTTTCCTCTTGCTGCAAAGCATTGAGCAACTGATCGGCTTGTTTTTCGGTCAGCTTACTGGGTTGGGCCTGCCCTTCATTTTCTTTTTGTTGCTCGCCTTTCTTGTCTCCGTCTTTGGATTGTTCTTCCTTTTTGTCTTTATCTCCTTCTTTCTTCTGTTCGTCTTTTTTCTGTTCGTCCTTCTTATTATCTTCTTTACCCTTGTCGTTCTTTTTATCTTTTCCTCCTCCACCCTCTTTTTTCAACATGGCTTGGGCATAGGCTAAGTTATATTTTGCATCTTCGTCTTGCGGATTATGGCGCAATGCTTTTTTGTAGGCACCAATGGCTTCTTCCCATTTTTTTTCATTCATGTAGGTATTACCGATATTGTAATTAGCTCCCGCATAAGCTTTTTTATCTTTTGATTTTTGTGCCGCAGCTTCGTATGCCTTTCGAGCCGGCTCTACTTGCTTTTGTTGATAAAGGGCATTACCCAAATTATAGGCACTCTTAACTATATTGGCAGTGTCTGCTTGTAACGCTTTGTTATATTGATTGGCAGCATCTTTGTATTTTCCTTGGGCATATAGTTTATTGCCTTTGGCAATAAACTTTTTAGAACTCTGCGCTTGAGCTTTAGAAAAAGCAATACAACTCAATGAAATCAATAATAAAAGGCTTTTGGCAATAGCTTTAAGTGCTGTCTTTTTGCGTTGTTCAGGCTTTTTATTTTTAGCACCTGGCACTAGCCATTCAATCAATAAAAGCAGTAAAGCAGCCAATAGGAAGTATTGAAAATAACTGATATAATTGGCATAGACTAGTGCACCCAAATTGCGCTGCTCCATGCCATCTATTTCATTGATGATTTTATCGGCAGCCACGTCGGTATTGCCCAGCAAGGTATAGGTACCATTTCCTGCCGCCGCAATGTTTTTCAATTCTGTTTCATTGAGCTTACTTATCACCTGATTACCTTGTTCGTCTAATTTTACGGCATTGGTTGCCAGGTCGAAAAGTGGGGCTCCTTGAGGAGAACCTATACCAATGGTATGTACAATTGCTCCGTTTTCAGTTGCTTTTTTCACCTTTTCTATAGCCGTTTCATCATGGTCTTCACCATCCGATATCACTACAATAGATTTGTATTTACGTTCTTTACTACTAAAGGAATTATCTGCCATTTCTATGGCATTTCCGATTACAGTACCTTGAGTGGGCACCATATCGGGGCTCACGGTTTGCAGCAAGAGTTTCATCGCACTATAATCAACTGTCAATGGAACTTGCAGATAACTTCTTCCTGCAAAAATGACTAACCCTACTCGGTCGCTACTCATCTTATCACTCAAGCGAGCAATAAATTGTTTGGCTCTTGTGAGTCTATCGGGCTGAATATCTTTTGCGAGCATACTTTTACTGACATCCAAAGCAATCATGACATCTACGCCTTTTCTTTGCACTGTCTCTGTAGTACCGCCTTTTTGCAAATTGGCGCAGCCAATAATCAGTAATAACAACGCAACTGCTGATAAAACAAATTTGAGTGTCGAGCGTGCAGGGATAAAGCCCAATATTTGTTGTTGTACTAATTGGCGGGTGCCTACTTGTTCTATTTTTTTGCGCCGCCAATAAAGCATGGCTACAAACAGAGCTACCAATAGCGGTATAATAACCAAAGCACCTAAGTAAGTAGAATATTGAAAACGAAGCATAAGCAAAATTATCCTTGCAAAAATAACCGCCTTTTCTTCATATCAATTTTCAGAATCAAGTTTTGAAATTTTTTTAACAAGCTAAAGGAGAAATGATTGTTTTAGTAGATGGCTTCAACAGTGAACCCCTCGGCTCTCAACAACTCAATCAAACCGGATATATGACCTGCCCCAACAGCGAAGAAGGTGGGTTGGCTATCCATCATTTTCTTCATAGGGGCAACCCATTTTTGGTTTCGTTCATCAATAAAGCTTTTGCTATTCATCCCCATTTGTGCAGACTCGACAATAAATTTATTGAGTGTGAGCAAATCTTGTTTCTTGTAGGCATCGACTAATTGTTGCACTTCGGAGCTTTCATTCTTCTCGCCCTTGGCAATACCAATCATCTGATTGATAATGGTATCAGTGGGTATTTTTTCAAGTACTGTCATTTGTTCGGCAAAAGTTTCTAAGCCTATAATTTCCTTCTTAGCTGACTTGCTCTTTTCTACCAATTGCAGCTCATACGAGAGGCTTTCTTTGCATGGACCTTTAGCCAATAGGGTGTTGTAAAGAAAATAAAGCGTAATGGGTTTCATCCTATTAGCCATTTCAATGTTTTGTTTCATTGAATCTTGGATGAATTTAGCAACAATGTTATAATCTTCTTCTTTGCTAAAATAATCTCTGAGTGTGCCGCCTGTCATATCAAACATCAAAGCTGCAAGTTCGGATGTCATTTGACTTTGATCGCTGATATTTACCTCCAAACACAATTGATTGCATTGGTCGTAGCAAGATTGCATTGGTTTTGTCCAAAAATAATCTTCTTTACAAATGACATGAATGGTGCCAAATAGATACGAAACTTCTTTTTGACCTTTTTGGGATATTTTCCACAGCAAGGAGTTTTTTTGACCCTCCCCCTTCTGAGCAAAGGCTGTGATAGATAATAGCAGCACAAGAATGCTGAGTATATTGATTTTCAAAAATATCCTTGTCATATTTATGGGTTTAGTGTAGCAATAAGGTGCTGGCACTCAAAGCCACGCCCAACAATATCGCTAATATTTTTTGAGTAGTAAGTGCATGATGTTTGGTTCCGCTTTCGAAAAAAATGGTTGTGGCAATATGGATAAAAGCCCCTGCTACAATAGTGATAACTACGCCTAAGAATTCGGATATGGCAAAATATCTTGCGCCAAAAATAGAGGCTAGACTACTGGCTATAGGTGTCAATAGAGAAAATAGAAATAATAAGCCCACTGCTTCCGCTCCTTTCCCTTTCACACTTTTAATCATGGTAGCCACAATAATAATTTCAGGCAATTTGTGTGTTGCTACTGCCAGATATAATGCGGCATCGGTAGCAGGCATTCTGTAATTAAAACCTAAAGGAACTCCATCCATAATTGCATGGATGCCCAAACCTGCCAAAATAGAAAACAAGGGTATTGCATGTGCTGTGTTGTGAAAATGATTGTGCCCATGCTCTACGCCATGTGTGATACGCTGAATCAGTAATTGCAAAAAGAATCCAATCAATAAATATATGCCAGCACTGCTTCCTTGATCTTGCATCGTTTCCGGGATGAGGTACAGAAATGTAATACTCAACAAAAACGAACCCGAAAAAGCAAGCAGGATATTCATCTTTTTTTCATCTACCCATTTCAAATGAATGGTCAATAAACCTGTGCCAAAAGTGACGAGGAGTAGTAAAATATTTGGATAAAGATGTAGCAATGCTAATATTGATTAATAGAACAATCGAATGGGCGAAGGTAAATGAAAGTAATAGATTTTAACACAAAAAAAAGATACTACCCACAGGCAGTACCTTTTTTTTGCGAAACGGCATGATTACAATGTCGACAATACAGCGTTCATATTACGAACGGCTTCGGCAGATTTATTAAATTCTGCTTGTTCTGCTTCATTCAATTTATAGTCAATGATTTTTTCCCAACCCTTGCTGCCTATTACCACAGGTACACCTAGGCAAATATCTTTTTGTCCATACTCGCCATCAAGTGCTACACAGCAAGGGAATACTTTCTTCTGATTGCGTACAATACTCTCTACCAAAGCTGCTCCAGCTGCACCAGGTGCATACCAAGCGGAAGTACCCAATAATTTGGTCAATGTAGCACCACCAACCATTGTATCAGCGGCAATTTGTTTCAATTCGTCTTCGCTCAAAAAATTTGACACCGGAGTACCATTCAATGTTGCCAAACGCGTCAAAGGAATCATAGTAGTATCTCCATGACCACCGATTACGGTAGCATGTAAATCGCCTTGAGAGCAATTCAATGCTTTTTGAAGATAAGTTTTGAAACGTGCGCTATCCAAAATGCCACCCATACCTATCACTCTATTTTTAGGCAAGCCTGTTGCTTTCAGTGCCAAATAGGTCATTGTATCCATTGGGTTTGAAATCACCACTATAATCGCATTGGGTGAATGTGCCAATAAATTTTTGGCTACTTCCTCCACAATTTTTGCATTGGTGCCAATAAGCTCTTCACGCGTCATACCTGGCTTACGAGGAATACCCGAAGTGATTACGCATACCGCAGAACCTGCTGTTTTGCTGTAATCTCCCGTTACTCCTGTGATACGAGTATTGAAACCCAAAAGTGAAGATGTTTGTGTCAAATCAAGAGCTTTGCCTTCTGCAAATCCTTCTTTAATATCAACCAAGACCAACTCTTCAGCGATGTCGCGTCTTACGATATCATCGGCACAAGTAGCGCCTACTGCGCCCGCACCTACTACGGTTACTTTCATTGAATGTATTTTTATTTTTTAATAACAGGGGATAAATGATATTTTTTACGGAGCAAATGTAGGGAATTTGCACAAGGCATCATGAGAAATTCAACTTTTTGCAAGATGATTTTTATCACTTTTTGTGCAACTATTACACATTAAACTATTTTCGACTAAAAAATAGCCCTTATACTCATCCTGCCGGTATTAATCACCTTATCTGTTCCTGCTTTTCGACCTTCGTATTCAATATAGAGTTCAATGCCTTTCCCCAAGCGTCTTTGCCAATTCAAGTACCAGAGCAAATTGTCGCCCTGCTTCAATCCATCAAGCATAGCATAACTTATAGGGGCGGAAAGCAAACCATTGTAGGCGATATTACTGATAGTAAATCGAGCTTGTATCACCCCAACAGTAGTCTGGCTATATCGTGCATCAATATTGGCAGATTGTATTTTCGCCCTTTCACCTCCATATACCTCTTCGTTTTTTCTATCTTCATAACGCAATGATGTGGTAATGCGCAAAACTGAACGACTAAGCCATATCAATGCCGGTTCTACAGCCCAATATTTTTGTTGGTAAGAGCTTCCGTCTGCAATACCAGAACGATTACTACGCAAACCCATTCGTGTACTGAGATTGGTAGTTATCGTCTTAGTCAAGGCTGTTCTGATCTTTATAAGGTGTTGTTGATTTTTGTTATTGCTCAAACCATAGGTAAGTAATTGCTGGCTATTATTATTCAGATAGTTATAGTCAATACCCCAATGCGAACTATTTCGGTTGTAATAAAATGTATTGTTGACCGATGTATTGGCAATAATAATAGAACTATCGTTGTATAATTGAGCGATTGGATTAAATGAACTCAATCCTGCGCTATTCAAGATTTTGTTGCTTACTTGTATGGCAAATTGATTGGATGAATTGCTGCATATTATTGCCCAGATAGATTTTCGGAATGACGTAAAAAAATTAATCGGATCAAAATTGATGCTCTGATTCCAACTGATATTATTCACTTTCACGTATTCATCGCTTGGGGTAAATATCTTGATAAAAAGTTTTTGGTCGGGGTACAATGCCAATACAAATTCATTCAGTTGTTGCACACCATCTCCATTATAATCTATCCAATTGTACATCCCCTGCCCTGCCGGTACTAGAACAAAGGTAAAGGTTCGTTTTTGCTCCTGACCCGTACCAAACTCATAAAGGCTGGCAAAGGACAATGCCCTTTTAATAATAGCACCATTATATTGTATTCGTCCGAGCAAAGTTTGTTCAGGCTTTATATTGATTACTGTGGTATTGTCTAAAAACAATTGACGATAAGAACCCGTAAGATTGAGTTGATGGTTACTACCGTCGCCCAGAGCAAATTGCAGGGCAACGTTATCGCTATGATTTTGTAATTGAAATTGATTTTGGTACGGTAAAAAATCGCGACGGCGAAAGTAGGTGGTGGACAGGTTATATTTTTTTTGTGATTGACTACGCCAAGAAGCGGTAGTAATATCAAAATAAAAAGAAGAAGATTGTAGGCTATCCTTGTGCAAATACCTTGCCTCGTTATGCTCTGCATAATAGCTGGCACCTAAGGTACTATGCAATAAGTGTGGCAAAGTATAATCTGCAAAAATTAAGGGCTTAAAAAATTGGGTGCCAATGATGGTGTCTTCTGCTTTCATGAGGCTGAGGTTAAAACCCACATTCAGATTAACCTTACTGATTTTATAACCGACCGTATGCTTTAATCCTTTATAATCAGCCCCTCTGGCATAGTAACTGAGCGAATAATCGATGCTACCCATGCGCCTATTCGTCAATTGTGTGGCTATACTTGCCCAATCTTCATCTGGGCTGTCACCCGATAAGGGTACATTCCAATCACGACCAAATTCTACAGCACGGTAGGGAGCTATGGCTCTAAACTTACTCTGCACATGCTCATATTGAACATTAGTTTTAAGCTGCCAATCACTGATGTTAAGGGTATCCTTTTTGCCCATAAAACGCTGCTCTTCGTAGATAACTTTGGACGCATAGCCTTGATGATTTTGGTTGTCTTTGGCAGAAAAAGTATTGACATCCTTGTTGCTGGCTGCCAACTCTATACTTATTTTCTTAAAAGAGTCAATTTGGTATTGCGCTCCCAGTGTTATTACTTGGTGTGCTTTAGGGGTAATCAATACGGATACGGCACTATAATCTCCCTGCTTTTGTCCGGCGATTGGAGGCAGCCACTGATAAACTCGTCCATTGGCATTTGCGCCTGCTACCGCATAATCTCCTTTCCCTTTTCCGGCAAAAGAAAAACTGACAGAGTACAATGCGAGAGAGGCATTCGTGCTATACTCATATACAGAGTCGTATTGAGTACCCAAAACTATTGTGTCTTTGATTCTATAGAGTATTTTATTGGCTGCAAATGTATCTCGACTGATATTGGGACTAATCGCATATTGAAGGCTATCGCCTATAGCGGCTAAGAGCCGTTTTTGTTCGGGTGTTAAATTTTGCTGAAAAGGTTGATTCTTTGCATCTTGATTGGCATAAGCGTTCATTTTGACAATCCATTTTTTACCCATACTGAGTTCGTCATAAGCGTATAAAAGTGAATTGAGGTAGTTGTTGTTTCTATATTCAAATTCTACTTGTATGCGCGAGAACTGATTAATGGGCCGCCTTGGCATGAAACGTACTTCATTGGTATTATAGTTGATAACATAGTCGGCATTCTCTCCTCTTTGTTGTAATACATTATCTACATATACCTTTTCGGTAGCTGCCAATACCACAAATAATTGTTCTCCATTATTACCTACCAATCTATACGGTCCTTGATTACCCTCGGCTCCTGAAAAAATATTTCGTGCAAATTCACCTTTGGCAACTGAGGCGCTGAATCCAGCATTATTGTTGAGGTGCTTACCCAACTTATCTTCCGACTGAAAGAATAACCCCTGAACCCTTTTGGTATAGTTTAAAAAATATGCATTGGGCTTGTTGAGGTTATAATCACCCAATTGAAGGCTATGTTTGTTTTTGCTGAGTCTTATAGAGATGAGGTCAAACTCCTGCAAATTGCTCGTATTACCTTCGGGCTGAAAAGGTATCGTGTTATCTGTAATTGCGGCTTCTACTTTGATGCTATCTACCAAGTAGCCATTCATTTGCAAATTGAAATTCGAATTAGAGACCACATCTTGATTATTACCCAATGAGATACTTCTGCCATAGCTACCGATGAGGTCTATCTGGTTGTAATCCACAAATTTTCCATTATCTTTTTTGACATTATACTCTATTGCCGAAAAGGCGTAATTGGAATCAACTATAGACCTGTTTTTATGGCTATATCTTTTATTAAAATTGATGGGCAGCACACGGTAAACTATGTGTACAGAATCTACTAATGGCTTGCGATGCCAACGCAATACAGAATGTACAGATGAGTATTCATACTCTGCACTATCTATACCTACAACCCTAAGACCGCCTATGGACATAGAGTCTATGGTAAGCGAATCTTTTACTGGAATTGTTTTAGATCTAAGGTTCGAAAACTCTTGTGCAAGATTTTGCGCACGCAAAAACGGCGTGTGAAGGAGCAAAACGACAATCGCTATGAGGAGTTTTTTGAAATACACAATAATGAATAGACGCTTACAAGTCTAAAATTATTGCAATATACATTTTAGTACTTTCGGAATGATTCGAGTTAGTATGAATTTGCTTTTTTATTTCTAAAGTCCCCCCGCTTCCAAGCTTCAATAAACTGCCCCCATTTGATAGGGCTCAAAATATTCATGGGCTGTTGTTGAGCACTATAAGCAGCTCTATAGGCGGCATTTTGTTGTGCGAATTGCTGATTTTCTCTACCACTAGGTAAAGTCGTCATAGACAACATTCTGATGAGTGCCAAATCGGTATTCTTGCGTGCCACTTCGTATTTATCATCATCTATAATCAGATTTTGGAAGGCAAAATTAAAATGCTCTTTAGAAGGCAGGGCGTGTATAATTGTTTCGTTTAAGAAAAAAGTATCTTGACTTAGCATCTGTACTAATGACAAGGAATTCCCTTTAATGTTTTGGGGTATTACATAATCCTTTGGTGTATAACCCAGCGATCGAAATTGCAATGTATCTCCTTTAAAACAAACCAAAGCAAAAACACCCAACTCGCTGGTATAAGTACCTTTATTTTGATTTTTCACACTCACAACCACATCTGGAACTCCATAGAGGCTGTCTGAGGTCATTACCACACCATTTATTTGGACAATTTTGTCATAAGACAGTTGGCTAAAAACGATAACTGGTTTCGTTGCACACGCAAGAAAAAATAGAGATATACGGGTAAAGTATTTCAAGCGCATAACATAATTTAAGGAACATCTAAGCAATGTTCATAGTGCAATAATAAAAAACACCACGTGAAAGTGGTGTTATAATTCTGCTATTTTAAAAATTCAGTCCTTCATCTATTTTATGGAAAGATTCATCTGCGGCTATTTCTGGCAATTCTCGCCCGTCTGCCTCTTTTCTTTTGTCTAACATTACAAAATTATCCGCCACAATCTCGGTGCTGCTGCGTTTTATTTTATCTTTATCTTCCCAGTTTCGATATCGAATACGACCTTCTACATAAATCATACTTCCTTTGTGCAGAAATTTTTGAGCCAATTCTGCCAATCCTCTCCACAATACTATGGTATGCCATTCGGTATGAGATACTGTGGCTCCGCTTTTATCTTTATGATTTTCTGTGGTTGCCAAAGGGAACTTAGCAACCACTAGGTTGCCTTCTAGATTTTGTATCTCGGGGTCTTTGCCCACATTACCAATGAGCACTACTTTGTTTACTCCTCTCATAATTTGCAGCTGTTACTAAAAATATTCCTTTAAAAGTATAAAATATTTTGAATATTACTATAGCTTTTCCAAATATTTTATCTGCAAAACGCTGTAATAAGATACGGATGTGCATGCCCAAAATAAATTGTAATTTGCAGCCAATCAAAAACATTATCTCGGTGCAAGAAGCTACAATATTGGATTTGCCTGCATTTGCAGACCCTAGAGGTTCTTTTATCAAAACATTTAATGATAGCCTTTTCCAATCTTGGGGCATACATTTTCAGCCCAAAGAAAGTTACTATTCTATCTCCAATCAAGGTGTCATTAGGGGTATGCATTTCCAGTTGCCTCCTCATCAACATGCCAAAATCGTTTTTTGCCCGGTCGGAGCCATATTGGACGTGGCAGTTGATTTGCGCAAAACATCCCCCAAATACGGTCATTGCTTTGCCCAAATACTTTCTGCTGAAAATAATAAAGCATTTTATATACCCGAAGGATTTGCTCACGGTTTCAAATCATTAACAGATGGTGCTTTGACTTATTATTTAGTGTCTTCTGAATATCATCCTGCCAGTGATAGTGGTATTGCCTACGATAGCATAGATTTCGACTGGGCTTGCGATAAGCCTACTTTGTCCAAACGCGACAAAAATTTTATATGCTTTGCAGATTTTCAAAGCCCTTTTTAAAAATAAGATAAAAGTAAAAGCCCCTTGTATGAAAAGGATACAAAGGGCTTTTTGTGTAAATGTTCAATGGTTATTATTGATCCAATTCTTTTATTTTTTTCGACATTTCTGATCCTTTTTCTCCTTGTCCTAAAGCTTCGTATATATTTTGTAAAGCAACGAGAGAATTGCGATAGGTTGTTTTGTCATCAGCATTTAGTTTAGCCACATTTGGACTTAACAAATCGTATGATTTTTGGAAATAAGGTAGGCTCTTTGCAAATAGTGTATTACGTGTTAGTTTGAACGCATCGTACTTCTTGTTATCAGCATCTGTGGTACCCAATTTATTCATTTGGTGTATAATGTCTGCCGCATTATTGAAATAAAGGGCGCCCAAATTGTAATGGTATTCGGACTTGTTGGGGTCTGCATCTATTGCTAGTTTGTAAGCCATCTCGGCTTTTGTTTCATAATCTTTTGCATTGGCAGGTCTTTTCAACTCTCCTTTATCGTCTATTGGGTTGGCTAATGCACCATACAATACACCCAGATTATATTGCAACAAAGGATTATCAGGATCTGTTTTTACAGCCTCTTCCATTTTGGTCACCAACACATCAATTTTGCCTACTCTGGAATAATAATTCATTTCTTGGCGAGAGATTTCGGCATTTTTAGGATAAGCTACTTTTGCTTCATCCAAAATTTTCTCGACAGATGCGTCATCCTTTTTTTCGGTATAGATGTCAATCAATGTTGAATAAATAAAAGGATCACGGGCTATGAGATTAGCTTTTGCTTTATTCAAGACACTCATTACTACGTCATTTTTTTTACCATAGAAGGCACTCAATGCTTGAAATTTAAGTGCTTGAGCAGCTATAGTATCAAATTTTTTATCCGCAGCAAAATGCTTTCCTGCATTAACATTGCGGATGTCCACTACTTGCTGAAAAGATTTATATGCGGCTTCATAATCGCTTTTCGCACTGTTAGCAACATCTCCAGAATAGGCAGAAACTCCTGCATTGTAGGCTTTGAAAGCAATACGCTTCAATTTGTAATCAATTGCTTCTTTGTCGTAAGAGGGTTTTACTTCCAGCACTTTCATGAAGGATTGCGCACTTTCGTCCACCGCACTTGGGTCATTTTCGGAAAGTTTTTCGTACACTTCGCCTCGTGTAAACCAAGCATCACCATCAGCTTTTGTACTTTCGCTAGTTGTTGCTTCGTTGATGGAGATGACCGCTTTTTTCATATCGCCATTGCGCATATACTCCTTTGCAGTATATATTTTCGACTTTTGTGCAAAAGCATCAGTTGCCATTGTACATACTGCTATGATAATTACTCCTTTTTTCATATCTCGTTTTTAAAAAAATAAATCTTTGTTTATTTACTAGAGCAAACCTAAAATAATAATCCCAAATATAGTTGGCAAGTTTTGTTTGAACGATTATTTTGTTGTGAAACTTCGGTTAAACTATTTCTGAATTGGAGTCCTCCAACAAAATTGCCAACCCAAAAATAATTTAGGTTGGCAATTTTTATTTATGAAGGCGATTCAATTATTCTTCGTCGTCGAACTCAAGAACGTCTTTATTCGCCATCAACAATTCGTATTCGTCTTTAGAACCTACAATGATTCCGTCGAAATCACGATTACCAGTACCGGCAGGTATCAAGTTGCCCGTAATAACGTTTTCTTTCAATCCTTGTAAGGTATCTGATTTACCATTGATTGCTGCTGTGGACAATACTTTAGTTGTTTCTTGGAACGAAGCCGCAGAAATCCAACTGCGTGTGCCTAAAGAAGCCTTAGTAATACCCAATAACAAAGGCATTGAGGTTGCGGGCTCTGCATCGCGGTATTCTACCAATTTTCTATCGGCACGGCGCAAAGCAGAGTTTTCTTCACGAATCTCACGCAATGTAGCAATTTGACCTGGATGCAATACTTCTGAACCACCATTTTCAGTAACGACTTTCTTATCAAAAATCCAATCGTTTTCTGTCATGAAGTCGAATTTATCTTCCGTATCGTTTTCCAAGAATTTGGTATCTCCTGGATCTACAATGGTTACCTTACGCATCATCTGACGCACAATTACTTCAATGTGCTTGTCGTTGATTTTCACCCCTTGCAAACGATATACCTCTTGAATTTCATTCACCAAGTATTCTTGTACTGCAAATGGACCTTTAATAGCCAAGATATCGCTTGGTGTTGTAGCACCATCAGACAATGAATTACCCGCTTTGATAAAGTCACCGTCTTGCACCGTAATTTGACGTGTCAAAGGCACAAGATATTTTTTCACCATTCCGTCTTTAGACTCAACGGTGATTTCACGGTTACCGCGTTTGATATTACCAAAAGCAACCACACCATCAATCTCCGCAACTACAGCAGGATTGCTTGGGTTACGCGCTTCGAACAATTCAGTTACTCGTGGAAGACCTCCCGTGATATCTCTGCTACGCCCCATCACTCGTGGTATCTTAGCGATTACTTGTCCGTTGTGTACTTTCTCATTTTCACTTACAATGATATGAGAACCTACGGGTAAGTTGTATGATTTATCATCCTTACCATCAATCAAAATAGCAGGTATTTTTGTTTTATCTTTGGTTTCGATAACCACTTTCTCGCGGTGGCCGGTTTGTTCATCGGCTTCTTCGCGGAAGGTAACCCCTTCTACGATGCCTTCGAAACGTACTTTACCGGTTACTTCCGAAATGATTACCGCATTAAATGGATCCCATGCACAAATCGGTTGTCCTTTGGTAATCTTTTGACCATTCTTGATTTTAAGAATAGAACCATAAGGAATATTGTGTGTAGTGAGTAAACGGTCGTTGGTTACATCCACTAAGCGCAATTCGCCCGTACGTCCGATAACCACCACTTGATCTTCACCTTCTTCACTTTTGTATGTAGTAGTACGCAATCCGTCAAATTGTGCGGTACCATCAAAACGAGACAACAATTGAGAATCGGTTGCAGAGCTACTCGCTACCCCACCAACGTGGAAGGTGCGAAGCGTCAGCTGTGTACCTGGTTCACCAATGCTTTGTGCGGCGATAATACCAACAGAATCTCCTTTTTGCGCCATGTAGCCTGTTGCCAAATTTTTACCATAACATTTAGAGCAAACCCCTTTCTTAGCCTCGCAAGTCAATACCGAACGAATTTCAACGATATCAATTGCAGTATCTTCAATAGCTTTTGCAATATCTTCTGTGATTTCTCCACCCGCCTCAACGATTAGTTCATTAGACAATGGGTCAATGACATCGTGCAATGAGGTACGACCTAAGATACGGTCATACAATGATTCGATAATTTCTTCGTTGTCTTTCAAGGCTGAAGTAGCAATACCACGTAGTGTACCACAATCTTCTTCATTGATTACAACGTCTTGAGCCACGTCAACCAAACGACGGGTCAAATAACCCGCATCCGCTGTTTTAAGGGCGGTATCCGCTAGACCTTTACGAGCACCATGGGTAGAGATAAAGTACTCCAATACCGACAAACCTACTTTGAAGTTCGACAAGATTGGGTTTTCGATAATCTCTGAACCTGATGAACCCGAACGACGAGGTTTCGCCATCAATCCACGAAGACCAGCCAACTGTTTTACTTGTTGCTTACTACCACGAGCTCCGGAATCCAACATCATATATACGGAGTTGAAGCCTTGCTTGTCGGTAGCCATTTCCTTAATCAATGTTTCGGTAACACGTGTATCCACACGACTCCAAATATCAATGATTTGGTTATAACGCTCGTTGTTGGTAATGAGACCCATATTGTAGTTTTCCCACACTTCATCTACATCGCCATGAGCTTTGTTTACTAATTCTTCTTTGATTTCCGGAACAGTCAAATCTTTGATGTTGAACGACAATCCACCACGGAAGGCCGTACGGAATCCGAGTGTTTTGATGTCATCCAAGAATTGAACGGTTTGCGGAATGTTGGTATTTTTCAAGATGTCACCGATGATTTCTCTCAATGATTTCTTGGTCAATAGTGCATTTACAAATCCGTTTGATTTTGGTACAAACTGATTGAAGATAACACGACCTACGGTAGTCTCTATCAATTCGGTTTTCAAGCTCGCATCTTTCTGACGAACGCTGGCTCTTACCTTAATCCAAGCGTGCAAATCGGCACGTCCTTCATTGTTGGCAATCACTACTTCTTCAGCAGAATAGAAGGTTTTTCCTTCACCTTTTACAAGCTCAGCATCGGTAGTTTTTTTACCTTTTGTGAGGTAGTACAAACCAAGAACCATGTCCTGAGAAGGGAGGGTGATGGGTGTACCATTTTGAGGGTTCAAGATGTTATGAGAAGCCAACATCAACAATTGAGCTTCGAGAATAGCAGCATGGCTCAATGGAACGTGAACCGCCATTTGGTCACCATCGAAATCCGCATTGAACGCCGAACACACCAATGGATGGAGCTGTATCGCTTTACCTTCAATCAACTTGGGTTGGAAGGCTTGGATAGACAATCTATGGAGCGTTGGGGCACGGTTGAGCAAGATAGGATGTCCTTTCAAAACATTTTCCAAGATATCCCAAACCACCGCTTCTTTGCGCTCTACTAATTTCTTAGCACTCTTAACGGTCTTTACAATACCACGCTCAATCAATTTGCGAATGATAAATGGTTTGAACAATTCCGCAGCCATATCTTTAGGAATACCGCACTCGTGTAGTTTCATCTCTGGTCCTACCACGATTACCGAACGTCCGGAATAATCCACACGTTTACCCAACAAGTTTTGACGGAAACGACCTTGTTTACCTTTCAATACATCTGAAAGTGATTTCAAAGCACGTCCACCTTCTGCTTTTACGGCATTGGATTTACGGCTATTATCAAATAATGAATCCACGGCTTCTTGAAGCATACGTTTTTCATTACGCAAGATGACTTCGGGTGCTTTAATCTCCAACAAACGCTTTAAACGGTTGTTGCGGATAATCACACGACGATAAAGGTCATTCAAATCAGAAGATGCAAAACGACCACCATCTAAGGGTACCAATGGGCGCAATTCGGGTGGTATGATGGGCAAATATTGCATCACCATCCACTCCAATTTATTTTCTACTCTGGTATTGGCTTCACGGAAAGCTTCAACTACGCTCAAGCGTTTCAAGGCTTCTTGTTTACGTTGTTGCGAGGTTTCGTTGGCGGCAGCATTACGCAATTCGTAACTCAAGGTATCGAGGTCGATACGAGACAACAAATCGTGTACCGCTTCGGCCCCCATCTTAGCGATGAATTTATTCGGGTCTTCGTCGGGCAAATAATGATTGTCTTTAGAAATCGCTTCTTGAATCTCCAGATATTCATCTTCGCTCAACAATTGTTGATGTACGTTTTCAGAATCTTTCAAATTCAATTTTTGGCGAATCAAATCTTCTGCTTCACCCGCTTGTACTACTACATAACGCTCGTAATACACGATGCTTTCCATTTTTTTGGAAGAGCAACCCAAGAGGTAACCAATTTTATTGGGCAAGCTTTTGAAATACCAAATATGCACTACAGGCACCACCAATTTAAGATGCCCCATGCGCTCACGACGTACTTTCTTTTCCGTAACTTCCACACCACAACGGTCGCACACGATGCCTTTATAACGAATACGCTTGTATTTACCACAATAGCATTCGTAATCTTTTACAGGACCAAATATCTTTTCGCAAAACAAGCCATCACGCTCGGGTTTGTAGGTACGATAGTTAATCGTTTCGGGTTTCAATACCTCGCCGTAAGAACGATCGAGTATCACATCGGGTGATGCAAGACTGATGGTGATTTTGTCAAACCCAGCCTTCGGACGATTTTCTTTTTTAATTGCCATATTATTGAGAGTGTATTTTTAAAGATTATTTTTTAATATACCTATTTGTGTCAGAAAAAATAAAATATTTACTATTTAATTCATTGTAATTGAATGCCCCCCACTTAGTAATAAAGGATTTATTCTTATCAATTGCCCAAGCAAACTCATCTTTGTTTTCTTCAATTATAATACTGCGTGCTTGTCCATATTCCATGGAAGATAAAAGCCAAAATTCATATGAACTTCCCCATGTCATTAAAAGAGTTTGAAGGGGTACAGCTTTTGAAGTTAACACGATTTTTTTCTGAGGTAATGAATTTGTATCATGTAAAAAATGCCTATACCATTCTAAACGGTGAGTATAAAAATGATGCGTATGAAAAATTCTGACAATTCCAACAAAACTAATAACGCCAATTAAAACAACTGGGACAGTTAGATTCTTAATTGATGGTAAAAAATCAAAAGCAAAGGGTATAGCAACAAAACTAGAAATAAGCAAGTATTGATTTTCGAGATAAAATTGATCCGCACCCTGAGGATAAGAGGTATTGACGATAAATATATAAATAAAAGAGTAAAAAAACATGAGGAAGATCTTAGCATAAAGTTTGCACCTAATATAGTAGATTCCGACGATGCTCATAATAATTGGAATGAAAAAATAATCTTTTAGAAAATAGTGCAAAAAATTTTTATTAGACTGAATATTAAAATAATGAGGGAAAAGTTGAAAAATATTTTTCAGCCCTCCTATCGCTTGGCTGTCGTATGCTGTTTTAAAAAAGATACTTTTTATAAGCAGGAAAGTTGCATATATTAAAAATTGAAATAAAATAAATTTTCTTTTATCGGGATAATTAAGGTACAGAAACGAAAAAGAAAAGAGAGCTACAAACAAAAGAAGCGGATGAGTAAAACAAATAATAAACAGTAAAGAGGGAGATAACCAACTAAAATAGAGAGGAACTACATTTTTATTGAGAATATTATCAAATAGGGATAAGAAAATAAACAAAAAAGCGACACCTTGAGGTAATTCAGACTGAATCCAAAAAAAAGTATGTGTCGTCATTAAAATACTAAATAATAAAAAAGCGATTCCAAATTTTGTATTCTTAATCACTTGAAAAATAATAATGAAGGCACTTGCATAAAAGACCACAAAACTCATCGAATAGATCAAAGCTATATTGCTAATTGACAATCCCATTTTTGAGCCTAGAAGTGGGAATGCTTGAGTAACAGCCGCACCAAATCTATTATTTTGAATAGCAAATGTGCCGTCTTTTAATATACAGAATAAATGATAGGATATATCTAAAAATACCGTTCTCTCTTTATAAAAAAGAACAGATAATGAGAGTAAAATTAAATACAGCACAGCACCAATACAAAATATCCACTTTGATTGAATTTGTTTTGACATTAAATATTTTTTTTGCCTATCAAAATTGGTACTCATTTCTTCAAAATATAATTTTCGTAACTCAGGTTATATCCTATTTTATTTTGTACAAAATTTTTCAACTTTTGCTTAAAAGTCAATTTGTTAAAGGATAAGTCGTAATCAAATTTCCAATTCTTTTGTTCTATTCGTTTTTTCATCGCCTCAGGGTGTGTTCCGGTAAAGAGTTCGAGGGCATCTATATGACTGGCATAATCAAATTGCTCGGCTTGCCTTACGTTTTTCTTCACCCATTCATCGTCGTGCCATAGTTTGTTAAAAGTCTCCTGCTTGCGTTGCATTGCTTTAGGCTCTTTTACCCATCCGTAGTGATATACAAAAGCTTCTACGGCTGCTACGCTGAGTTTCTCACCCTTATTCTTCCGAAAGCCCTGAGCGTCTCTGTAAGAATAAATGTGAGGATTTCTCCGCACGATTCTTATTTCGTTCCGATACCATCCCGGAGCAATACCCACATAATCGTAAGAACCATAAAAGTGAAGGTACTTGAACAACAAGCCATCCACTGTTTTGTCTTCTTGGTATCGCTGCATTGCCTCTTGTATAGCAGGGTGATATTGTTCGTGTACCACTTCATCTCCTTGAATATAAAAGCACCAATCTGTATCTTCACCTATTGCTGCAAAAGCCTTGTCTGTTTCTACAGCCAATACTTTGCCGCCTTCTCTCAAACTATCATCCCAAACTGTTTCTACAATTCTAATTTTTTCAGGATTTATATTTTTTATTAAAGCCAGCGTTTCATCTTCTGATTGCCCCACTGCCACTACAAAATCATCACAAAGTGGTAATATGGACTGTATCGCTTCGACTATTGGGTAGTCAAATTTTATAGCATTTCTAATAAACGTAAATCCTGTAACCTTCATCATTATATTCAACCATCATCTAATTTACTTCTTTGCATTTAAATAATCTTGTTCTGTAAAAGTGTATGTAAAGTACCCCTTTAAGAATTTCTTATTTTCTTCAACAATTGTTTTTACATAGTTTTCACTATTAGATATATTTCTATTATTCTCAAATTTTATGCATTCATCACAAGTAATCGTTGAATTAAATTTTAAATGAATTACTTTAATTGAATCATCAAATAATATTACTATAGAATCATAAGGTTTTAACAAAGTTCCATAATCAGGACTAAGTGTTTTACCATGTACATTTGATTCAAATACTTGCAAATTTCCAAGGGGTTTTATAAGAAATATCCCAAATGAATCAACGGAACCCATTGTATATGGATAGATTCGAATACTATGTTTTGACTCATTTTTCAAATATGACCTTGTATTACTTTTATAATCTTTAATGCAACTCAAAAAAAAGAAAAAAACAATTACTGTTAGAATGATTTTCATAATTATTTTTAATATGCTGCTAAAAGTGTGTCTATTTGACCATCCGTAACACCTGATGGTTTGAAAGCTTTCAATCTTGTAGATAGACTACTTATACCATACACATGTTTTAGAATATTTGCTTCAATATTAGCAAAAGTATATCCTTGAACTCGGTCTTTTGTGGATCCAAATAAAAAAAAGTCATTTACATTATCATACAAATTAATATATAAATTTGTATAATCATGAGAGTGTGTAGCTTTACTCCAATACTGATATGCTTGATTGTTAGGATGTTGAACAGTTACTGTATAATTCCAGTCTCCATAATTAGCGACACTTCTTGTCGTTTTGTACTCTAATTTTGTCAACCACCATTCCACTGCTACAGGCCAACTTTCTTGTAGTTGTGAGCTTACTTGTAAATATTGTATAAGTCCTGCATTCATTTTAACAATATGACTTGTATGTGCTAATTCGTGGCAAGTTGTTGAAAAAATTTCATCCGAAGCATACTCACCGCTAGAACTATTTCGTGCAATTTTTAAAATAGGAAAAATCCCATAATTTACACCTGACCAATCTCTAGTGCCATTTTTGGCTAGAAACAATGTTCGATTACCAGAAGGTCTAAATGGTCTTTGTAAGCCATCAATAAAGCTATAGTGATATCGAAATGCTCCCCTGAAGATATGACCAACAAATCTGAGATAACCACCACTTATTACATAATTCCAATCACCCCCCTTTTTAGGACCATCAATCCAAGTAGTTGAACCAAAAAAATGTTCTCTTACAGAAAAACGCAGTGTAGTAAACCAAAGTGAATAGTTACAATCCCTTTCGAAACGACCGCTCATACGATAATTACCATTAAAATCTGTAGTAGCACTATAAGTAGTAAACCATCTTCTTGCTCTCATTTCTACCCCTTCTAAACCAATGTTTCTTCCTAAACGTGTATCAAATATTTCAATTTTACCACCTGGGTTGTACTTAGCTCTTGTTACCTTAGCTGTAGAAGATGTAGCTCCAAGCGTGTCTGAAAAGTTACCTGTTTGTACATAAGCTCTGTCTAATAATTTGTTCAAAAACGTTTCCTGTTCTGGTATTTCATCATTTATACGACTATCTTCTTCAGGGATGTACATTTCAGCCAAAACTTGGTGGGTAATGTTTTGAGGGAAAACATAATTAGTTTTTACAGCAGCATATTGATAAGTAGGCGTAGATGCAGGTAAACTTGGGTCATGATAACGATTTCCAGCTTGAGTTATCTCATAATCTAATGGATAGTCGTAAACCTTTAAATTTGAGTCTGCACTTAATTGCTCATATTGAGCAGAATCGGATGGGCTGAACTTCACATAATAATGAGTTGCGCTTATTTGATTCGGCAATAAATAAGTATATCCTTGTTGCTGAATTGCAGTCGCAGCAGCTACCATATTAGCTACAGTGTAAGGGTTCTGTAATTGTGCGCCTAATACCAAATCTCCTTCACTATCTTGAGGAATAATTTTAGCTATATTTTGTGATTTTGTATCTCCTTTATTCTCTATTACAACATTTTCTTTTTTACAACTAAAGATAGGCAAACAGAATAATAGACTTATATATTTTTTCATTCGCATTAATTATTGTTTTATTAATAGTTTTAGATGGATACGATGCTTCTACGCACCGTATCCTTATTAATTATCGTCTATTCAAATTTCAATTCAAGTCCCAAACCGCGCAACTCATTTACCAATACGTTGAACGATTCTGGAATACCTGCTTTCGGTACGTTGTCTCCTTTTACTATTGATTCATAAGTCTTCGCACGACCAGAGATGTCATCTGATTTTAACGTCAACAATTCTTGTAAAATATTAGCTGCACCATAAGCCTCGAGTGCCCAAACCTCCATCTCACCAAAACGCTGACCACCAAACTGAGCTTTACCACCCAATGGTTGTTGTGTAATCAACGAGTATGGACCGATAGAACGTGCGTGCATCTTATCATCCACCATGTGGTGTAGTTTAATCATATAGATGATACCTACTGTTGCTTTTTGGTGGAAGCGTTCTCCTGTTTCTCCGTCATACAAATAAGTATGACCAAATTCTGGTAATTGTGCTTCTTCGATTAACTCTTCTATTTCAGGAACAGAAGCTCCATCAAAGATGGGTGTTGCAAAACGCAAGCCTAATTTCTCTCCTGTCCATCCAAGAATGGTTTCGTAAATCTGACCCAAGTTCATCCTTGAAGGTACACCCAGTGGGTTCAATACGATATCTACAGGAGTTCCGTCTTCGAGGAAAGGCATATCTTCTGCACGAACAATACGCGCAACAATACCTTTGTTACCATGGCGACCCGCCATTTTATCCCCTACTTTCAATTTACGCTTAGCAGCCAAGTACACTTTAGCCAATTTCAACACACCGGCAGGCAATTCATCGCCGATAGACAAGTTGAATTTTTCACGTTTGTAACGACCTAATTCTTCGTTGTATTTGATATTGTAATTGTGCAGCAATTGGTTGATTGAACCGTCGGTTTCTTTATCTCCAGTCCATCCCAATGGGTTCACATTGGCATAATCAATTGTTGCCAACATTTTAGGATTAAATTTACCGCCTTTGCTCAATAGCATTTCGCCAAAGTTGTTGGTAATACCCATTGATGTTTTGTCTTTCAACAAAGTCATCAACTTATCCATCAACAAGTTCTTCAAATCAGACAAGACTGTTTCGTGAACTTTTTCGATTTTCTCTAATTGAGTTTTATCTTTTAGTTTATCCTTCTTGTCTTTTTTAGCACGTTGGAACAATTGCTTGTGTATTACCGTTCCTTCGATACCGGATGGTGCTTTCAAAGAAGCGTCTTTTGCATCACCAGCTTTATCGCCAAAGATGGCACGCAATAGTTTTTCTTCAGGCGTTGGGTCGGTTTCTCCTTTTGGTGTGATTTTACCAATCAAAATATCGCCTTCACCTACATGAGCACCAATACGGATGATACCATTTTCGTCCAAGTCTTTAGTAGCCTCTTCAGAGATGTTGGGTATGTCTGGAGTCAATTCTTCTTCACCCAATTTAGTATCGCGTACTTCTAATTCGTACTCGTCAATATGGATAGATGTAAACAAGTCGTCGCGTACTACTTTTTCGTTGATTACAATTGCATCCTCGAAGTTGTACCCTTTCCAAGGCATGAATGCCACTTTCAAGTTGCGACCCAAAGCCAATTCGCCGCCTTGTGTTGCATAACCTTCAGTCAAGAAATCGCCTACTTTTACCTTTTGCCCTTTACGAACGGCGGGCTTCAAAGTGATACTGGTACTTTGGTTGGTTTTCTTGTATTTGGTAAGGATATATTTTTTCAAATCGTCTTCGAAAGAAACCAAGCGGTCTTTCTCGCTACGATCGTAACGTACATGAATTTCATTTGCATCTACATACTCTACCACACCACTACCATCTGCATGAATTTGGATACGTGCATCGCGAGCGGCTTTGCCTTCCAAACCTGTACCCACGATAGGTACTTGAGGGCGAATCAAAGGCACGGCTTGACGTTGCATGTTCGAACCCATCAAGGCACGGTTGGCATCATCATGCTCCAAGAAGGGAATCAAAGAAGCAGACAAACCAACGATTTGGTTGGGTGCCACATCCATGAATTCTACTTCATTAGGGTCTAATATCGGGAAATCGCCTGTTTGGCGTGAGATAATTTTTTCGTCGGTAAAATGTCCTTTTTCATCCAAAGGCATATTCGCTTGCGCAATTTTTGCCAAATCTTCTTCTTCTGCACTCAAGAACTGGTAGCTCTTCATATCTACTTTACCTTCTTTTACCTTGCGGTAAGGTGTTTCGATAAAGCCCATATCATTGATTTTTGCATGAACGCAAAGCGTAGAAATCAATCCGATATTTGGACCTTCAGGCGTTTCGATGGTACACAAACGACCATAGTGAGAATAGTGAACGTCACGAACCTCAAAGCCCGCACGCTCTCTGCTCAAACCACCTGGACCGAGTGCTGAGATACGACGTTTGTGCGTAATCTCCGACAATGGGTTGGTTTGGTCAAGGAATTGTGATAATTGTGAAGTACCAAAGAAAGAATTAATTACAGAAGAAAGGGTACGTGCATTGATCAAATCAATTGGCGTAAACACCTCGTTGTCGCGCACATTCATGCGCTCACGGATGGTACGAGCCATACGGGCAAGACCAACACCGAACTGAGCAAACAATTGCTCGCCCACGGTACGTACACGACGATTGCTCAAATGGTCAATATCATCCACTTCGGCTTTACCATTGGTCAAGCGCACCAAATATTTGATGATGGTAATGATATCTTCTTTGCTCAATACTTTTTTATTGCCGCTGATGTCTAAACCTAAGCGACGGTTGATTTTGTAACGACCAACTTCGCCTAAATCGTAACGTTTGTCGGAGAAGAATAATTTTTCGATAATTCCGCGCGCAGTTTCGTCATCCGGAGCATCGCTACCACGCAATTGGCGATAGATATGCTGCACCGCTTCTAGTTCTGAGTTGGAGGTATCTTTATTAAGGGTATTATAGATAATAGAATAATCGCCGCTCACTTCTTCTTTTTGAACAAAAACAGTAGCGATTTTCATTTCTAAAATCAAATCAATACTATCTTCGCTCAATACGTTGTCGCGCTCCAAAATAACTTCGTTACGCTCAATAGAAACTACTTCACCAGTGTCTTCATCCACGAAATCTTCTGTCCAACTACGCAATACACGAGCAGCCAAACGACGACCTAAGTTAGCCTCCAAAGATTTACGATCTGCTTTCACCTCGTCTGCCATTCCAAACAGTTGAAGGATATCTTTATCAGTTTCATAACCAATAGAGCGAAGCAAGGTGGTAACAGGGAATTTTTTCTTACGGTCAATGTATGCGTACATCACATTGTTGATGTCGGTAGCAAATTCCATCCATGCTCCTTTGAAAGGAATAACACGGGCAGAATAGATTTTAGTTCCGTTAGGGTGCGTACTTTGACCAAAGAATACACCCGGAGAACGATGCAATTGAGAAACGACTACGCGCTCTGCACCGTTAATCACGAAGGTGCCACGAGGAGTCATGTATGGGATATTTCCCAAAAATACGTCCTGAACAATGGTTTCGAAATCAACGTGCTCCTCGTCATTACAACTCAATTTCAATTTCGCTTTAAGCGGCACTGAATAGGTAAGACCACGCTCCATACACTCTTCGATGGTGTAACGAGGCGGATCAATAAAATAATCTAAGAATTCAAGTACGAAAATATTACGGGTATCGGTGATGGGAAAATTCTCCTTAAATACTCGGAACAATCCCTCATTGTCACGCTTATCGGGCGTAGTTTCGAGCTGAAAAAAGTCCTGAAACGATTGAAGTTGAATACCGAGTAGGTCTGGTGTGTCTGCCACGTCGTGGATTTTACCGAAATTGACACGACCAGTTGCCGTTCTTTTTTTTGTAGTAGCCATAGTATATAAAAACTCCTTTTTACGATATAGTATAAAGACAGAAATAGCCTACCAGATAGGGTTTCCCTACCAGACAGGACATCTGAGATTAACAATAATTTCTTCTAAAAATAATGAACACGCGCGTTGTAATTCCCAGAAAGGGATTGCAAATGTATAGAATATGGATTAAATCAGCAAATTTTATTCAAAAAAGACTAATAAGAATGTTTGTTAAATTTTCACCAAAAAGGTGACCATGCTGAATTCACGTTTGAAATGCAACAGGTTTTAAAAATAGTTTAATTGGCGAAAAGTGGTTTAGGTTTTTCTAGTCCTGGCGTTTATTTTGGTTTGAATAGTTAAGATTTCTTTATTTGAGTAACCGTTCAGGTCTGTTTTGCTGGTCAAGTATTGCCTAATGAGTCCGATTTGTTTTCGGTAGCGCTTATTTTATGGACTGTCATCTTGCTAATGACCGCTTCGTCAAATTGAATTATATTGTTCTAATCATGTTATTTATCCAATGCCTATCTCTTGGTGTTGTGCTGGGATTTCTACGTCACGGAAACCTTTTCGGATCAGGCGTGCTTTGAAATGTTGTTGCACATTGTATTCGCCATGCACCAAAAATAATTTTTCTACTTCTCTAGCATCTTGACATGCCAACCATTGGCACATATCATCGTAATCGCCATGAGCACTCATGCTTTTTATGGAGCCTACTTCTGCATTCACCATAAAATGTTTGCCGAAAATAGACACTTCGGCTGCGCCAGAAGCGAGTCGTGCGCCCAATGATTGCGGCTCACAATAACCTACGATGAGTATGGTGTTTTTTGCATTTTCAATATTGTGCAAGATGTGATGTTTTACTCGTCCGGCCTCTGCCATACCCGAAGCGGAGATAATGACACAAGGTTCTTTGTTTTCATTGAGGGCAATGGATTCGTTGGCGTTTTCTATAAAAGATAGTCCTGTAAAATCAAAAACATCTTCATCTCTTTTGAGCATGTTTTGTACCGAAGTATTGAAACATTCGGGATGTTCTTTGATAATATTCGTTGCTTTGATAGAAAGTGGGCTGTCCACATAATAGTTGAGTTTGGGCAGACGATTTTCTAGTTCTAATCGGTTGAGTGCGTACAAAAGTTCTTGTGTTCGCCCTACGCTGAATGCAGGAATGATGAGTTTGCCTTTTTTATCAATACAAGTATGTTTGATGTATTGCAGTAAGTCGTCTATCATCGGTTTGGCATCTTCGTGCAATTTGTCGCCATAAGTGCTTTCCATGATAATGACATCGGCTTGTGGAAATAGCTGCGGAGAGCGCAATATTACATCTCTGTATCGTCCCAAATCGCCGCTAAAAGTGATTCGTTTTGTTTTGCCCTCTTCTTTTATTTTTAGATTTACTGCTGCACTCCCCAAGATGTGACCAGTATCGGTATAAAGCAATTCGATGTCGGGGTCTATCTGTTTGGCTTGGTTGTAAGGCACGGTTTGGAATAAGGGCAGCACATTATTGGCATCTTCCAAATTATACAAAGGTTCTATGAGTTCCCTCCCGTCTCTTTGCCTTTGTTTGTTGATGTGCTCTACATCCGATACTTGTATGCGTGCAGAATCTAACAACATGATTTTGGCTAAATCTTCTGTAGCGTCGGTACAATAAATAGGACCATTATAACCTTCGGCAACCAAGCGCGGCAGCAAACCGATATGGTCTATATGTGCGTGAGAAATAATGACGTAGCTCAACCCTGAGGGTTCGAAACCAAAATTCTTATTCATATCTAAGGTTTCTTTACCCATTCCTTGAAACAAACCGCAATCGAGTAATACTTTTTTGCCGTTTTTGAGATGAATAATATGTTTGGAACCGGTAACTGTGCGTGCTGCACCGTGAAATGAGATTTTCATCTGCTATTATTTATTTTTAGTTGATTGTTATTCGATACTATGAATGCTTGAAGGTAAAATTTCTTTGTTCAAAAAGCTCTGTTCATCTGTTATTTTTGCTTTTTAGTGTACAAATACACAAAACCTTGTATTAGCTTAGGTATAAAAAAGAAATTTTTTGAAGCATCAATTAAATATATTTGCGGAATACTATACTAATAGCTCGGAAATGATTTTAAACACCATATTGCTTCAAACCGATACAATAACACAAGCCATAGCAGAAACTGCGACATCGGCAAAACAAAAATTATCCCTTTTTTCTTTGCTCAAAGAAGGAGGGATTTTGATGATTCCTTTGTTGCTCTGTTCTGTAGCAATGGTATATATTTTTTGGGAGCGATTTACAGCGATTCGTAAGGCTTCTGTTTGGGATGCCAATTTTATTGCTCGTATCAGAGAGCAGATTGTTTCGGACAATCTACAGGGTGCTAAATCGCAATGCAAAAGTACCAACTCTCCTATTGCTCGCATGATTGAGAAAGGGGTCAATCGAATAGGTAAACCAGTGGATAGTATAGAAAAAGCAATGGAGACTGTAGGGAAATTAGAAGTTTATCAGTTAGAAAAGAATATGTCAGCTTTGCACACGATTTCGCGTATTGCACCGATGTTTGGCTTTTTGGGTACCATTGCTGGGATGATTATTCTTTTCTTTAATATCCAACACGAAGGTTTTTCGCTCGAAGGTATTGCAGGTGGTATTTATACCAAAATGGTGACTTCGGCTGTGGGTTTGATTATTGGCTTACTATCGCATGTAGCCTATGACTATCTCAATACCCAAATCAATAAAATGGTCAATAAAATGGAAATTGCTGCTGCTGAGTTTATTGATATTCTTCAGGAACCCGTAAAGGTGTAATATTGTTTTTATTTTATCCGCTACATAACCCACAAAACTAAAGATGGTCTATATCCTACGATTCATTATTTGCCTGACTACCATATACTTTACGCTATCTTACCAGTCGTGCGCTACACCTCGCCGACCTCGTGGATGTGGTTGTGGTATGGAGGAGCATATCAGTCGGAGCTGATTGCTATGCAAAGACAAAATTTCAACAACTATACTATCTTTTTTTACAATAAATACATCAAACAAATTATTCTTTTAACTTCGCCCAAATTTCTGAAATAATGAACGTACACGAATATCAAGCCAAAGAATTATTAAAACGCTACAATGTGCCCACTCAAGACGGTATTGCAGTAGAGAATGTAACGGATGCGTTGAATGCTTACAGCCAAATTTCGAGCCAAACCGGCAGCAAATTTGTAGTATTAAAAGCACAGATTCATGCAGGTGGACGTGGTAAGGGAAGAATGGTAGAAGTACCTGAACAAAGTGGGGTTGCTGTGGTGAAAAGTGCAGCTGATGTGGAACGCATTGCCAAAAACATTTTGGGCAATACATTGGTTACTATTCAAACAGGCGCTGTAGGTAAGAAGGTAAACAAAATTCTTGTAGCTCAAGATATGTACTACGACGGACCAAGCGAAAGAAAAGAATTTTATCTTTCTATCCTTTTGGATCGTACTAAGAAACAAAACGTAATCATGTACAGTACCGAGGGTGGTATGGACATTGAAGAGGTGGCACATCATACTCCGGAAAAAATTTATAAAGAGTGGGTGGCACCTAATATGAGTTTGCAAGGTTATCAGGCACGCAATATTGCGTTCAACCTTGGTTTGAGCGGAGAAGCATTTAAAAACATGGTAAAATTTGTTACCAATCTATACAATGCTTATGTAGGTTTGGATGCTTCGATGATTGAAATTAATCCATTGTTCAAAAGCGCAGATGATAAAATCATTGCAGTGGATTGTAAAATGGATTTGGATGATAATGCTTTGATGCGTCATCCTGATTTGAAAGATATGCGCGATAAGTCTGAAGAAGATCCAACCGAAGTAGAAGCAGGCGAATTCAACCTCAACTATGTAAAGTTAGATGGTAATGTTGGTTGCATGGTGAATGGAGCTGGTTTGGCTATGGCTACAATGGATATGATTAAATTAGCTGGTGGAGAGCCTGCCAATTTCTTGGACGTGGGTGGTACCGCCAATGCACAAACAGTCGAAGCTGGTTTCCGCATCATCATGAAAGATCCTAATGTAAAAGCAATTTTGATTAACATTTTTGGCGGTATTGTGCGTTGCGACCGTGTTGCCGCTGGGGTAATTGAGGCATACAACAATATGGGTAACATCAACATACCAATCATTGTGCGACTTCAAGGTACTAATGCCGAAGTAGCCAAAGATTTGATTGTCAACTCAGGATTGAAAGTACAAAGTGCCATTCAACTAAGCGAAGCAGCACAATTGGTGCAAGACGCAATTGCGAATAAGAACTAAATTGTAGCATTAACCTTTCTTAAAAAGTAAACGCCAAGCAAGATTGCTTGGCGTTTTTGTTGTTTTTGGTTGAGTTATTGGTTACAATTTTGATGACCTCTAAATTAAATTAACACCTGCTATGTTCTAATAAAAGTTGCCTAATTTTTTATTATGACACACAAAAAAGTATTAACAGCATTTCATTTATTGCGTATTGCAGAAAAGCAACTAGCCTTATCGGCAATTGAATCATCGTGGGGCATTAAAGAAGGTTGATAAAGGCTATAAGTCTTCAAATTATGGAGAGCAGATTATCTACGATGCCTTGTTGCCGTTGTTACTCTTCGAAGACCATCCATCGAGGGCGTGTGGAAAATATGGAACAAGAAACTTCTATCAAGCGGGCATCCAAAGAACTCGGCGGACATCGCTTCAAAGTCGGGTATTTGTTGTTTTGCAGACATTTTAAAAATTGGTTTTGAAAAAATTGTATATTTGCCTTGCGGTTGCGGTTAAGCAATTAATCAAAACCGCCTCCTTAGGCACTATTCACGTAGTGCCTATTGTATTTTATCAAGCTTTGCATAGTCACGAGCCACTATCTCATTTCGTGTTATTTCTACAGCAATTCCGTTTCGGCAAATGCAAATACTGTAAATGTTTTTACCTCGCTCAGGCGTTATTTTACGGTTGAGCTGTGTGCGCAGGTCTTTCAAGTCTAAGTCCACAATTCCATCCAAATCAAGAACGATAATGTAACTGTCTTTCTCCTCGTTCGTTTTGCTGTCATACAAGGATTCGGTGCAAGTATTATCCTCTATTGCTTTTTCAAAGGTTCTAATAAATATTCCAAGCCATTGAGCTTGATTTCGTACAGGGTTTGAAGTAGAATGCCCAATTTGCCCACAGGAAAACCTTTGCGCTGAAACCACTCGAGATAAGCCACCGGAAGATTGCAGAGGAGCGACCCTTTGTATTTGCCATAGGGCATGGGCATCTTCACTAAGTCGAGCAAAAGTTGAGGGTCGCTATTCATCGCTATTCGTTTATAAAAAAGGTCTCAGCAATATTACTGAGACCTTATCGATTTTTTTATCTGAATTCATCTATACTTAACTGCACCCTGTTGTGGTACCACAGTTGGGACACATATAGCAAGTACCGTTTCGGAGTGTGATGTTGCCGCAATTGCTGCAAGCAGGCGCATCGGCACTGGTACCCATTAGTTTTTTGGTTTCGGCACTTACCCCGGCTACTACGGGTTTTGCTGGGCTGAGCTTCACTACAGACACTGCTTTTTGTTGCGGAGCGGTTATGCGCACCTGAGATAATTCTTGCTGTACGGTAGGGATATTATTCGCCAAACGGCCTTCGTCCACCACATGTACCAAATCATCGCGATCTAAGTATTCGTAAGCCAATACACGGAACACATAATCCAATACCGAGGTAGCGGTTTTGATATTCGGGTGATCTACCATACCACTAGGCTCGAAGCGGGTAAAGATGAATTTATCTACATACTCTTCTAAAGGCACCCCATATTGCAAACCTACGGAAACGGCTATGGCAAAGCTATTCAATAGACTACGCATGGTAGCTCCTTCTTTTGCCATATCAATGAAGATTTCGCCCAAAGTTTGGTCGCCATACTCGCCTGTACGCAAGAAGATAGCTTGACCACCGACTTTGCTTTTGAAGGTATAACCTCTACGTTTTGCAGGCAAAGTTTTGCGTTCTACAATGCGGCTCAATTGGCGTTTCAATTGCGTATCGGGACTGGCTTGTACACGCTTGTTCACTTCATCCAACAATTCGTCAATGGTCAATTGACCCATATCCACAATTTGGCTCGTAGCTACTGTTTCTGCGGCTGCGTTCGCTTCAGTAGTGCTTGCTTTTTTCTTTTTGTCGCTTTTGTTGCTGAGGGGTTGGCTGAGTTTTGAACCATCGCGGTACAAAGCACAAGCTTTGATACCCAATTGCCAGCTCAAGTAGTAACAATCTTTGATTTCGTCCACGGTCGCCTCGTTGGGCAAGTTGATGGTTTTGGAGATAGCGCCGGAGATGAACGGTTGTACGGCAGCCATCATACGGATATGCCCGTGGGCATGGATAAAGCGTTCTCCTTTTTTACCACATTTATTGGCACAATCAAATACGGGCAAATGTTCGGGCTTCAACAAGGGTGCGCCTTCCATCATCATGGTACCGCATACATAATCGTTGGCTGCTTCTATCTCTTCGTCGCCAAAGCCCAATTCTTCGAGTAGGTTGAAATCCATATCGTAGTATTGCTCGGCTTTGAAACCAAGGCGTTGAAGACATTCTTCGCCCAAATTATAGACATTAAATACAAAGCCGACTTCGAAAGCACTCTCTACAAGGGTATCGAGTTTTTTCAATTCTTCGGCAATGAATCCTTTTTCGCTCAAAGATTGGTGGTTGATATAAGGAGCTCCTGCAAATGTGCCATGTCCTTTGGCATATTTTACGATGGCATCAATTTCGGATTCGCTGTACTTCAAATTGTGGAGCGCAGCAGGGATAGATTGGTTGATGATTTTGAAATAACCACCACCGGATAATTTTTTGAATTTTACGAGCGCAAAATCAGGTTCTACACCTGTAGTATCGCAATCCATAACCAAACCAATGGTGCCAGTTGGGGCAATAACGGTGGCTTGAGCATTGCGGTAGCCGTATTTTTCGCCCATTTGGATACAAGTGTCCCAAGCGCGGGTAGCGGCACTCAATAAATAATCGGGGCAATATTTGGCGTTGATACCAACGGGTTTGGTTTCCAGATTTTCGTAGGCATCGGCAGCATCATAAGCAGCCGCACGGTGATTGCGCATCACGCGCATCATGTGTTGGGCATTTTCTTTGTAGCGAGGAAACGCACCCAAAGCTGCCGCCATTTCTGCTGATGTACTGTACGCCACACCATTCATGATGGCTGTCAATGCACCAGCAATGGCACGACCTTCTTCACTATCGTAAGGAATACCACTAACCATGAGCATAGAGCCTAAGTTGGCATAGCCCAAACCTAAGGTGCGGTAATCGTAGCTAAGTTGGGCTACTTCGGGGCTGGGGAATTGAGCCATCAATACCGAAATTTCCAATACTACGGTCCACAAGCGGGTCATGTATTCGAAAGAGGCAACATCAAAGATGCCTGTTTCTTCGTTGAAAAAGCGACGAAGGTTGAGCGATGCCAAGTTGCAAGCCGTATTGTCCAAGAACATATACTCCGAGCATGGGTTAGAAGCACGGATGTCGCCACCCTCGGGGCAAGTATGCCATTCGTTGATGGTGGTGTTGTATTGCGTACCGGGGTCGGCGCAACGCCAAGCGGAATAGGAAATTTTATCAAATAATTCTTTGGCAGGTACTTTCTTCATCACCTTAGCATCGCTGCGTCCAGTCATTTCCCAATCGCCACCATTGGTCAGGCGACGGAAAAATTCGTTGGGGATACGAACAGAGTTGTTGGAGTTTTGACCCGAAACGGTTTTGTAGGCTTCGCCTTCGTAATCGCTGGCATATCCGGCAGCAATCAGGGCGGCTACTTTTTTCTCTTCTTCTACTTTCCAATCAATGAAGTCCATTACTTCGGGATGGTCTAAGTCTAAGCAAACCATTTTGGCTGCACGGCGTGTAGTGCCACCGCTTTTGATAGCACCTGCTGCACGGTCGCCGATTTTCAAGAAGCTCATCAAGCCGCTCGAAGTACCGCCACCGCTTAGTTTTTCGCCTTCGGCACGGATGTTGGAGTAGTTGGTACCCACACCACTGCCATATTTGAAGATGCGTGCTTCGCGCACCCAAAGATCCATGATACCCCCCTCGTTGACCAAATCATCATCTACGCTCAAGATAAAGCAGGCATGAGGTTGAGGACGCTCGTAGGCATTGGTAGAACGCTCTAATTTGCCCGTTGTAGGATCTACATAATAGTGTCCTTGAGCTTTACCATTGATGCCATAGCTGTTGAATAGTCCTGTATTGAACCATTGTGGAGAGTTGGGGGCGCAACTTTGTTGGAGAATGCTGTAGGCAAGCTCATCATAAAAAACTTGTGCATCGTATTCGCTTGCAAAATACCCGTACTTGTACCCCCAAGTGCGCCAACAATCGGCAAGGCGATGGGCCACTTGCTTGATGGAAGTTTCACGACCCATAGTTCCATCGGCTTGTGGCACACCTGCTTTGCGGAAATATTTTTGGGCAAGGATGTCGGTAGCGATTTGAGACCAATGTTCCGGTACTTCTACATCGGTCATTTCGAATACTTTTTCGCCATTCGGATTGCGGATAATCGAACTGCGATAATCGTATTGGAACATATCATACACGCTAATGCCATCTTTCGTGTAATGTCTTTGAAATTTGAGCCCTTTGCCTGAGCCTGATTTGTAGGTATCTGCCATAACTATTTGGATATTTTTGGGTACTAGAACTGTCTTTTTTGTTTTTCTGCGAGAGAACGGCAACGAAATTATTTAAAAGATTTTCTGATACAACATTTAGATTGTAACACCCTGTGGATAAGTCCCCATATATTGATTATGCACTTTTAATCAATAAAAAATTAATTAATTTAAACTTCAAGTGTATAGAATTAGTCCTTCATTTTGGTCTTAAAATCGGATCAAATGGGTTATACTGTTAAGGAAAATGAAATGAGCAGAACGGAACTTTTCGTTCAGGTAAGTTTTGGAGTAAAAGTTTTAGTTATTAAACCCGTTGTGCATTTAGGCGAGTACAATTTTTAAGTTGTTTAAATTTCTGTTATAAACGAATTTATTAAGGAATTGAATGCTTGTGAGCGCCGTTATTTTACTAAGGATTCTTGTTTTAAAACCTTCAAAAGTTTT
>JASGCQ010000061.1 GCA_030054025.1 Phycisphaerales bacterium
CAGAACATTTGAAAATTTTAAAGCTGCTATCCTGTTTTATCATGGTAAACTAAACTTTTACCCATAAGAAACGAAGTAGAACCATTATTTTCAATGATACCCCACAAAAATAACAAGGCTCGAAATTGTGCCAACAGTTTAGGCGAAAAGCGGCGATAGAACCTGTGATTGGACATCTCAAAACGGACCATCGCCTCTTTCGAAACTTTTACAAAGGCATCAAAGGAGATGAAATGAATGTGTTATTGAGCGCTGCGGCATTCAATTTCAAAAGAATAATGAACAATTCTTTTTGTGCCTTTTTCAAAATCTGTTTTTGCAGCTCCAAAATAGGTTGTTTAGTACTGCTCAATTTAATATTTTGGTTTTTAAGGGGCGACTACATATCAAATCCCGACAAGCCTTTCTACCGCCGAATAAGGGCTTATTTTACCATCAGCAATCTGTTGCTCTAAATTTGCAATTTGTTCCTTGAGTCCTGACTTGCGGTGCAACAAATGGCGCAATTGTTCTTGCAGTAGTCGTTGAAAGGCGAATATATTTTGATTTTTACGATTTTGAGCGAAGAAACCGTTTGCTGTTTGTTGTTGCTCGTATTGCTGTATCATATCCCAAACCTCTTGAATACCTTGGTTCTCGTAGGCAGAACAGACTTTTACTTGAGGAATCCAACCAGATGTTGATGGGGGCAAATAATGCAAGGCGCGAGCATACTCGCTGCGCGTGGCTTTGGCTTTTTCGGTATTGCTGCCATCGGCTTTGGTAATCACCAATCCATCTGCCAATTCCATAATGCCCCTCTTAATCCCTTGCAATTCATCGCCTGCGCCTGCCAGCATGAGCAAGAGGAAGAAATCGCAAATATGGCTGACCTCGGTTTCACTTTGACCCACACCCACCGTTTCGATGATAATGGTACAGAATCCTGCGGCTTCGCAAAGCAAGATACTTTCGTGTGTTTTGTAACTCACTCCGCCAAGGCTGCCACTACTTGCCGAAGGGCGAATAAATGCATTGTGCTGAACAGATAGTTGCTCCATTCGGGTTTTATCGCCCAATATGCTCCCCTTGCTAATACTGCTGCTGGGGTCTATGGCGAGTACAGCTACTTTGCGACCTTGTGCCAAAAGCGCCATGCCAAAAGATTCGATAAAGGTGCTTTTGCCTACACCAGGTACGCCTGTGATGCCGATGCGTATAGATTTGCCTGCAAAGGGCAGTATTGCATCTATCAGTTCCCTCGCCTTTTGCTGGTCTTCTAACCTTGTGGACTCTATCAATGTGATGGCACGACCAAGCATGGGAATACTGCCCTGCAACAAAGCGGTACGATAATCGGAAACTGAGTAATGTGCAGACATGGTACTAATGCGTTAAAAAATCTTTTTTGAAACGTGCAATTTCTTCTGCTCGTTTTTTTTCTCCCAATTCATCGGCTATTTGGTAGGCCTTATCCAATAGGTTGATGGTTTTATCTTTATTTTTTTCGAGCGCATTCAAAGTGGCATTTTGGGTGAGTATATCCAAATAGTCTTTTTTGTTGCGGCTGGGTACCCATTGGTAGAGTTCTGTTCTCACTTGCAAAGATTGTTCAAAAAAGGGTAATCCTTCAGGGCGTTTTTTGAGTGCTATTCTTACTCCTCCCAATTTATATAAGATGCCGCACAAGTCATCTCCAAAAAGCATCGGGTTTTTCTTGTGTTGTACTATCAATATTTCTTTTGCTTTTGCCCATTGCTCTTCGGCGAGAAATATTTTCACATCATCGTTCATTAATTTAGTACCCAAAATATTGAGGGTATGGGCTTGTACTAATGGAAAGAAGGGATAGTCTTGTGGCAATATTTTTTGCCGCAATTCAATAAGACTTCTCAAGGTTTTATCATAAGCATCGTTTCTGTCAAAATAATGTTGCACAGCAGCATACTCTTCCATTACTACAGCCAATAGAGGTTGGAATCGTTCAGGATTGGCATTGACCAAGCCTTGATACTGAGCTATGGTTTTTTGGTACAGCGTATCAGCTTCTTTGTTGGCACCAGCTTTTTGATATACTACAGCAAGGACATGGTAGGCTTTGGCGCGTTCGAAAGCCGCATTTTCGGAGGGATATTGATCAAATAAGCTCACTGCTTTTTTAGCGTTTTGATAGGCATTATCAATATTGCTATTTTGAATTTGAAACTCTGCTAAACGACTGCTTAGAACTGCCAAAAGCACTTGATTAGCTTCCTCTTTGACACTCATTTGCTCAAGCAAATATTGCGCTTCTATCAACTGCGCCTGGGCATCATTATTGTTATGGGCACGTGCGTATAGCTCGCTCATATCCATTTTGGCACGAGCCATTACAAGCGTATCGTCCAAGGCAATAGTTGCATGCCGCAGCAGTGCAATAGCGATTGAATCTTGCCCATTGAGGCTTAATATCTTTGCTCGCAGCCATTCACATATATAAAGACTGCCTTCAAGACGTGTAGAGGCCTCCTTCAATATATTTTCTGCTTTGTCATAGCGACCACAAAGTTGATACAGTTCTGAAAAGAATAGATATTCGTCAAGTCCCTTATCTTTTTGCTTGAGTTTATGATTCAAGGATGCTATTGCATCTTCAGGCTTGCCTTTGACCACCAATGACAATGCAGAACGTATTGGTTTTGTTTGGGTAAAGACAGTTGTTTTGGCAATCCAATCGGATGCAAGAGTGGCCACATATTGTTGTTGCTCTTGATACAGGCGTTGCTCTTGTTCATAATGCTCTAAAAATAGTGTTTCATCTATTTTGTTGTTTATCCTCAATTGCAACCAATGGTGGAGTACAGAATCGAAATGCTTGATGGAGGCTGCCATACCTACTTCATAGACTATTTTCCTTTGTTGCATTTGTTTTTCGCCTGCATGAGCATGAAGACCTAAAGCCAAGAAAAGGAAAAGCAGTTTAGCGTAATATTTCATTTTGGTGATGCCTAGGTGATAAGATGAAGCAAATATAACACCTATTCCTTTTGATTGGTAAGCACAAAAAAACTGCTGAAATAAGTTCAGCAGTTTTTTTATTTCTCAAAGAGATTAGTCCACCAAGTAATTGATATTGGTAACCCATTTATTGGAATCGGTTTGGTTGGCAGGGCCCGAAATGTATTCTTCCAAAACCACATTTATTTTTTTGGCTTTTTGAGCAGCATATTGCCCAAGTATTTCATGTGCTTTTCCCAAACCACTATAACCACCTTTGTAAGCAATCATACACACATGAGATTGTGGGATAGTTACCATTAGCGCACCTTTCACCGGATCGGCACCGTTTACGGGAAATGCAGGTGCCATATCAGTAGTGTGGGTGGTATCGTTCCAAGTATAATAAAAAGTAGAGGCTGTGCCAGACATTCGATCACCTGCGGCAGCAGCCAATAGAGTAAATGCTTCTGTTGAAAATTTTTGTATCTCTGCAAAAGAAACAGTTTTGCGTAGGGTGGCATAGGTTTGTGAAGGGAGCTCTTTTTCTACTACATCAGACATTTGCAAGCCTGATGGATGTGTTTCTGCGTATTTTTTCAACAATCCTAATCCGGTTTCAAAATCATTACCTACAAATTTTTCCAACATAAAGCCCATTGCTCGCATCGGAAAACTGTTATGGCTCGTCATACTCCAAGTTACTTTGGTTTCGCCATTTCCCAAATCTTCGGTTTTCAACAAGCCCTCGGCGTGGCCTTTCCAGGGTTTAATAAATTCTAGTGTGTAATCCAATGCTCCATTTGCTAATTTTGAGCCCGTCATTTCTCCTTCGCCGCTATCATCACTTAGCCAATGGTAACTACTGCCCACTTGGCCGTCAATGCCCTTATAGGTAAGTTTCACACTAGGGTCTTTAGCAATCCAGGGACTCCAATTGGGCCAATTTTTGAAATTCGAAATTTGATAAAACACTTCGTTTTGAGGAGCTTTAATTGTGATAGAACGCTCTATGGTCTTATCGTTGGGCTGGGTAGCCGCTAGAATTAAAAATGCAGCTATCAGTGCTAATAGGAGATAACTTAAAATCTTGAAAATCTTTTTCATATTAAAATATTTTTGCCCAAGGTAATAATTCTTGGCAAAAAAAATAATTCACCTTTGCACTCGTGCAAAAATGAATTATCCAGTGTATTTAATCTTTGAATGAAAAAAAACTAGACCTAATATTCGTCTTCGTTAAAGAAGAAGTCTTCTTGTGTAGGATAATCAGGCCAAATGTCTTCTACCCCTTCATATACTTCTCCCTCATCGTCAAGCTCTTGTAAATTTTCTACTACTTCGAGTGGTGCCCCCGAGCGAATAGCATAATCTATCAATTCATCTTTTGTAGCAGGCCATGGGGCATCTTCAAGATGTGATGCTAATTCTAAAGTCCAAAACATATTAAATAATTTAAGTTTCGATTGTAATTTGACGCAAATGTAAGTGTTAACTGTTAAAAACAAATTTTTTTTTTGAAAGCAATAAAAACTTCATTCTGTAATATTTAGAATACCCAAAAAGTATTCCTTATTTTTGGCAGTCTTTAGCCAAATTGAAACTAATTCATTTTCAATGGGATAAAAAACAATACAATAACAAAGCCTTAAAAACGTTTAGAGTCAGATAAACTAATCACTAATAGCACTTGAATAAGGTTAACTTTTCTTTTTTCTTCGCCATAACTCTTGCCTTTATTTGCTCGGGTTCGTCTTTATTTGCTCAACAAGTCAATTTGGATAGCCTTAAGAAAGCACGCCAAGTATTTACAGAAGCGAACAAACAAGCCATTCAAAAACGCAGTGATAGTCTAGCCCAGATTCGAAAGTACAAAGAGAGCATACCCTACAAAGACAGTGTGTCAAAAGCAAGAAATGCTCAAATAGATGCCATTAGAAATGTAAGAACAAATGCAATTGACTCTGCCAATAAATCCAGAAAACGCATATTGGACAGCACCATTGCCATCCGAAAAACAAATACACAACAACTACAGCAAAGATTAAAAGCCAAAACAGACAGTTTAAACCTTATCCGTAAGTACAAAGAAAGCAGACTCTATACCGACAGTGTAATTCGGGCAAGAAACAAACATATAGACAGCCTTCGTAATAGCAGGACACATTTCTTCGATTCATTAAAAACAATCCGCAAAAAAACAATAGACAGCACAATTGCTGTTCGGAGGCATGCCAGCGATTCTCTTAAAGCAAAACAAAAAATAAAAGCCGACAGTATTGCCCTAATACGCAAATACAAAGAAAGCAGAAGATATAGAGATAGCGTGCAAGTGATGCGACAATCAAGACTGGACAGCATAAGGATTGCACGAAAAGTAATCAGCGATAAAATAATTAAGGAAAGGAAGGATAGCTTGGCAAAACTGGCAAAGTTGCGCAAAGAAAAAATGGATGCGCTGAACAAATTGAGTAAACAAAAAGCAGACAGCCTTAAAAATGCTCAAGCAAAAAGAGCCGAAACTCTAGCCAAGCAAAAAGAAATTAGAGATAATACCTTGAAGACCGAACAGAAGCGTAAGGAAGATAAAATGAAGCTGAAGTTTGAGCTCAAAATAAAAAAGAAACATGAGGCGTGGAGCAACGAGAAAATGCTCAAGAAAAAATGGACATTAATCCGTCAGGGTTTTCAAAATACATACACCCGATATAACTACTTTTTCAATGCAAAACGAAAAATGCAGGAAGCCAATCTCAATATGCAGCGGCGAAAAAAAGATAACTACGAGCAACTCATAGAACTTTTCCCTTTCGACCCCAATGTTGACTCTAGCGTTTTTGCTTCGGATATGGACACCATCATTCGTAAAGCATCTGTGGGTATTCAAATACATGACCCTCGTACAAAATGGGCAGATGACTTGTACCTGCTTATGGGGCAATCCTACTATTTCAAAGGCGATTATGAGCGTGCTACTACCACGTTTAAATATGTCATCGGCATGAAAAACCGACATTTAACGAAGAAGAAAACAACAAATCGTAAAGACAATGATGCGCAACTAGTCCAAAAAGAACCCAACAAATTTAAAAAACTCATACAGCATCGTCCGGCACATAATGATGCAATATTATGGCTGACACGAACTTATACTGACAGTAAGAAAGAAGCAGACGGTGAGGCTATATTAGACTTATTAGATGCCAATGAAAAAGTATCTGATGAGATGAAGAATAAAATCGCACTCGAAAAAGCCAATTTGCATATTCGAAAAGGAGCATACAAAGAAGCTTCAAAACAATTGATTACCGTATCCAATTCTAAAACAGCCTCGAAATACATTCGCCAACGCGCATCCTATTTAAATGGTCAACTCCTTTATACCCTTGGGTATTATGACAGTGCTGCCAATAGTTTCAAAAAGACCATTGCATTACATCCTTCTATTGAGATGGATTTTTATGCAAGAAAAAATGCCGCAGATGCAATTGCTCAAAGAGGTGGTGACCAAACAAAGTCTATTGCATCGCTCAAAAGCCTATTAAAAGACGGCAAATACACCCCTTATTACGAGCAAGTTTATTATATACTAGGCAAGCTATCTGCCAACAACAACAATACGGAGGAAGCACTGAGCTATTACCGAAAAAGCCTTGTACAACCCAAAACCACAAAAAAACAAAAAGCAATCACTTATGCCTCCATGGGCAATATACAATACTCATTGGGGCAATATAATCTTGCCAAAAAATCATACGACAGCGCTTCCTACTTTGCGAAAGAGGTGGGCAATAATAAAGAAATCATTACCGCTATGCGCCGCGGTAAATCTTTGGATAAAATCGAAGACCCTTATTATACCTTACACGATCAAGACAGCTTATTGAAATTGGTTGCCATGACAGAGAAGGAGCAGAAAGCTGTCGTTAAGAACTATCTGAAATACCTGGAAAAACAAAAAGAAGACAGTATCGTAAATGCGCAAGTAGCCGCCACATCAGGTTCTTTAGCAAATTCGTCTTCCGGAACAGGGAGTTGGTATTTCAGCAGCACAGTTGCCGTACAGCAAGGTTATAATGATTTTAAACGCAAATGGGGCAATCGCCCCCTAGCCGACAATTGGAGAAGAGCCTCCAGCAGTAATTTTGGTGGAGATGTCATTGCGACTGAAAATGACAGTAACGATACCGAAACGAATAATGGTTCAGAAATAAATGAAACCACACTATTAGCTGCCATCCCCAAAACAGATGCCCAACTAAATGCCATTCGCAAAAAAATAAGGCGAGCTTATGTAAATCTTGGTGCTGCTTACATCAAAGATTTGGAAGAATATAAAGAAGGTTTGGCTACATTAGATTCTCTAAACAAGAAATATCCTGACCATGAATTTCTGGATGAAGTAATGTACTTACGATATACCGCAGCATTAAGACAAAACAAGTTGGAGGAGGCAGAATTAATTAGACAAAAACTAATTGATAGCTTCCCTAAATCAAATTTCGCTGAAATGCTGACTAACAATAGTATAGCAGACAGCAGTGTCAACACAAAAAAAATAGAAAGTGTTTCCAACTATTACACAAACACTTACCAATTAGCCAACGACAGACAATATCAAGAAGTGATTAAGCGCACCATAGTTGCCAAAAGACTCTATAGCGATGAAACCTATATACGCAAGTTTAGGGTATTAGAAGCGATGTCTTATGTATCCATAGGCAACTATAAAAAAGCAGATACATTATTGAGCACCTATGTAAAAGAATATCCTTCCGATTCTCTACGCCCATGGATAGATGCAATATACAAATACGCTAATGAACTGAAAATTGCCGACTCTGTAGCGCAAGACTCTCTAAAGAAAGCAACAATTTCTTCAGGGAAAGATACCAGTGTTAGTGTCCCAAAATCAGATACAACAATTACTGCAAAGCCCACTAAGCCCGAGGTGATAGACGAATATCAATACAACACGAAACAAACACACTATTGTGTATTTGTTTTTGGAGTGCCTGATGTCAAAGTTGTTGGATTTCGCTCGGGCTTGAGCGATTATAGCAAACTCAAGTTTAGCGAACTCACACTCAATAGTGAAATAGAAGTACTCAACGCAGAAGTGAGCTTAGTGATAACCAAAGAATTTGGCAATGCAGGGCAAGCAAAAATCTTCATGAATGCAGCGAAGAAAGAAGCACTTTTGTTTAGAGATTTCGAATCAAACAACTATCAATATTTTATTATTTCAGAACCTAATATTTCGAAATTAAAATCAGAGAAGAAGCTGGCGAATTATTTGAAATTTTATCAAAAAAATTACAAATAAAAAATCATGACTTATAGGCGATTTTTAAAACAAAGAATCACTTATCTTTATATCCTCGAATAAAGTGATTAGCACACCCTAATATTAACATGCCTCAATCAAACTTTAATCCCAAAGCAGCACTACTCAGTATTGGCGCACACATTGCCCTTTTATTGCTATGCCTGTTTATTGGTTATACATTACCAGCAAATCCTACTCCCACCGAGGAAATGGGAATGGAGGTAAACCTAGGGAATAGTGATGACGGAAGCGGTGATGACCAATCCATGAATGCGGAGCGTCCCGCCTACCAACCAGAAGACTTCCAACAAGCCAAGCCTCAAGAACAAGCTGCAGAACTACAAAAGGACATCACAACAAATGATTATGATATTGATGCCGCAAGTATAAAATCAAATCCTGAAAACAATAAAACCAAACACAATCAAAATAAACAAAACAATACAATTGCGGCTACACAAGTAAAACCTAAAGTGCTATTTCCTAATCAAAACGGCACCGGAGGCAACGGAGCCCAAACGAACAAGAGTGGCACAAGCGAAGGGAATGGAAAAGGCAAGGGCGACAAAGGCTTTATTGGTGGCACACCCAGTGCTGACAACTACTCGGTAATACCAGGCAATGGCACAGGGGGCATTGGTCATTCTTTTACCGACAGAACATTAGTAGCAAAACCTAAACCCGATGCCGAATTTATAGCAGGAGGAAAAGTAATTGTACATGTAACTGTCAACAGAGAAGGGCAAATCGTTGCTAAAAACATCAAACGTGCAGCCAATGCAGAATTAGGAAAAATAGCTTTGAAAAAAATAGAAGAAGTACGCTTTAGTAAAAGTGAAACTGCCCCACCTGAGCAATTTGGCGATATTACATTCGTATTCAAAACTCGTACACACAAGTGAGTGCTATTCAACAACAATATTCCGACACTTTAGCGTACCTCTATGCCCAATTGCCCGTATTTTCTAAATATGGCAAAGGAGCTATCAAAATAGGTCTCAACAACATTATTGTTCTGTGCGATGCTTTGGGCAATCCTCAAAACAAAATCAAAACAATACACATCGCCGGTACCAATGGCAAAGGTAGTACAAGCCATTTGCTCTCCGCAATATTTCAAGAAGCGGGTTACAAAACAGGCTTATACACCTCGCCACATATCCAAGATTTTGGAGAACGAATCAAAATAAATGGACAGCTCGTTGCTCAAGAATGGGTAATAGATTTTGTTGAAAAACACAAAGAACTGTTCCTCAAAATAGAACCTTCTTTTTTTGAAGTAACGGTAGCCATGGCATTGCAATACTTTGCGGAACAAGCATGTGATATTGCTGTGATAGAAACAGGGTTGGGCGGGCGATTAGACTCTACCAATATCATCACACCGATACTATCTGTTATCACCAATATCAGCTACGACCATTTGGATGTTTTGGGCAATACCCTAGCAGAAATTGCGACTGAAAAAGCGGGTATTATCAAAGAAGGAGTCCCTTTTGTTCTAGGCGAAAGACAAAAAGAAACGGAACATATTTTCTTCGAAAATGCTATTCACAAACATTGCAACAGCTTCTACGCCGATGCACAATGGGCATTGGTCAAAGTAAAGCAAGACGAAGAATGCCAATACCTCAAAGCTGTAAAATTAGCCGAACAAGAAATGTATGATTTACAAACAGACTTGCTCGGCACTTACCAACTCCATAATATCAAAACCGTACTGACTGCAAGCGAAGTATTGTACAGCATGGGCTACCATACAGATTTGAAAACAACTTTGCATGCACTATCTAAGGTAAAAAAACTAACAGGGCTACGAGGCAGATGGGAAAAACTACAAAGCCAACCGCTTATTATTGCTGATGTGGGTCATAACGCAGCAGGGGTGAAAGAAGTGATGAAGCAATGGCAATTGGTAAAAGCAGAACAAAAACACATTGTGATAGGATTTGTAAAAGATAAAGATGTACATACCGCTTTGAAACAATTCCCTACCGACACCCAATTTTATTTTTGCAATGCTCAAATCCCAAGAGCCTTGCCGGCAAAGGATTTAGCCACGATTGCTCATGAGCTCAATCTGAAAGGCAAAGCCTATCAAAGTGTGGCGGAAGCTATAGTTGATGCTAAAAACAATTTGGGCAAAGAGGATGCGCTCCTCATCACAGGCAGTTTTTTTATTGTGGGAGAAGCATTAGATTTTTTGGAGGGCAAGCAACATGGATAAGGCAACTGTATTTTTAATTACTCCTCCCTTTACCCAACTCAATACACCTTACCCAGCCACTGCTTACCTCAAAGGTTTTTTGAATACCCAAGGAATAGAAAGCACACAAGCCGATTTGGGAATAGATATAATCTTGAGATTGTTTTCTCGAAACGGACTCGAAACATTATTTGACCGCATTGAAGCGCAAAATAAAAATTACAACAAGAACATAGCACGCATTCTCTTACTGCGCCCACTTTATCTCAAAACCATTGATACCGTCATTGAGTTTCTCCAAAACAAAAACCCTACGATCGCTCACTCTATTTGTACTGGCAACTATCTGCCCGAAGCTGAGCGTTTTGAGCAAATCAGCGATTTGGAATGGGCTTTTGGAGCTATGGGTATCCAAGACAAAGCGCGACATTTGGCTACTTTGTACCTCGAAGATTTATCCGACTTGATTGTTGGCACGATAGACCCACATTTCGGATTCAGCAGATATGCCGAAAGACTGAGCCGAAGCGCACATAACTTCGATGAACTTTATTATGAATTGCAAAAGCCATACACTTTTATAGACGAGATAACGCTTGAAGTTTTGGCAGAAAAAATGCAGCATAAAGACATTCGGCTTGTAGCGATTTCTGCACCCTTTCCTGGCAATTTGTATAGTGCCTTTCGCTGTGGGCAATGGCTTAAAAAAAATTACCCAGATACCAAAATTTGTTTAGGTGGGGGCTTTCCTAATACAGAATTACGCAGCTTGAGCGATTCTCGTGTTTTTGAATTTTTCGACTTCATCACATTGGATGACGGTGAAGCACCCATAATCACCTTACTACAATACATTGAAGGCAAAGTACCACAAGCATTATTGAAAAGAACCCTACTCTGCCAAGATGACCAAGTGGCTTATTGCAATGGATCGCTGATGCCCGACTACAAACAAAAAGATATTGGCACTCCCGATTATACCGATTTGCCTTTAAACGATTATTTGTCTGTAATCGAAATAGCCAACCCCATGCACCGACTGTGGAGCGATGGTCGTTGGAACAAACTCACCCTTGCTCATGGCTGTTATTGGGGCAAGTGTACTTTTTGCGACATCTCGCTCGATTATATCAAAAATTATGAAGCCACTACTGTCGATGTATTAGTCAATCGTATTGAAGAACTGATAGCACAAACAGGCAACAATGGATTTCATTTTGTAGATGAGGCCGCTCCGCCTGCACTGATGCGCGAAGTAGCTTTAGAAATTCTGCGTAGAGGACTTTCGGTAGTTTGGTGGACAAATATTCGTTTCGAGAAAAGCTTTACGCAGGATCTCTGCCAACTTTTGGCCGCGTCGGGCTGTATTGCTGTTTCGGGAGGTTTAGAAGTAGCTTCGGATAGGCTTTTGGAATTAATACAAAAAGGAGTAACCGTTACCCAAGTAGCCAAAGTAGCCGACAATTTTACCGAAGCAGGCATTATGGTGCATGCTTATCTGATGTACGGTTTCCCCACACAAACCGCACAAGAAACTATTGACTCGCTAGAAATTGTGCGTCAATTATTTCAAAACAATATTTTACAATCCGGCTTTTGGCATCGTTTTGCCATGACAGCGCATAGCCCTGTGGGTATGATGCCCGAAGCTTTTAAAGTAAAAAAAATAACTAATTCAATTGGCACATTTGCCAACAATGATATAGAACATAGCGACCCAACCGGGGCTCGTCACGAGCTATTCAGCGAAGGCTTGCGCAAATCTTTATTCAACTATATGCACGGCGTGTGTTTTGATTTTCCGCTGCAAGAATGGTTTGATTTCAAAGTACCTAAAACAAGTCTGCACCCCCAGCATATTCAAAAAGCATTGACCAACTATGTAGAATTTGAGCCCAAGGCTAGTAGCAAAGTAGTATGGATTGGTACAAAAGCCGAATTCAAAAGCAAACAAATCAAAGGAGGGCATGTAGGGCAACTCCAGCTATACAGCAACCGAGAAACAACCAGCATAGAATTAGTCCTTCCTCTTGCCCAATGGTTGATGAAATGGCTTGAAGAAGCCCATCTAAACAATAAAAAACTCCACCTCTATGACGAAGTTCAATCCGATTTTGAAGCTCAAGGCTTAGGCTCTTTCCGTTCCTTTTGGCAAAGCGACGCTATGGTTGAATTGAAACGGATGGGGCTGTTGGTGTTGTAGGAGAATTCAAATAATGGAGAATGTTTTTCATTGATATCAACCCGTCAATCACAATATTGTTTCAATTCAGTCTAATACTTTTTTAATTGGTTAAATTTAATTGTATTCAGTATGCCTGTCAATTATTTTTTTGCAATTAATTCATATTTGGCCAAAAAGTTATCAAGGATAAGTACGCTATAAACAGCAGACAAATAAATATCAAGCGGATTTTGAATTCCTTGATTATGTTGGATATTCGCTTTAATCTTATCTCAAGTGTCATTTGCTGTGCAATAGATGAGGCTTGCCTGTTTATTATTCTTCGCCAAATACGATTCGGCTTGTCGAAAAGCCCTATTTTTGCGCCCATTATAAGCATCTTATTTTCTAATTATGAGTCATACATTGAGCGAGCAAGAGATTATCCGCCGCGGAAAATTGCAACAATTATTGGATTTGGGTATTGACCCTTTTCCTGCACCTACATTCCCTGTGAGCCACACGGCAAAAGGTATTAAGGATAATTACACGGAAGAAAAGAAGAGTGAATTTGCAAAAGTAGCTGTAGCAGGACGTGTGATGATGGTGCGTGATATGGGTAAAGCCAATTTTGCCGTATTGCAAGACAGTACCGAACGGATACAAATCTATATTCGCCGTGATGATATTTGCCCGACCGAAGACAAAACTACATTTGATACTATATGGAAAAAATTGGTTGATATTGGCGATATTATTGGTGTGGAAGGCTATGTATTTACCACCAAGATGGGCGAAACCTCTATCCATGCCAATTCTTTCACCTTGTTGGCAAAGTCCTTACACCCATTGCCCATTATCAAAGAAAAGGATGGTGAGGTTTTTGATGCTGTGAGCGACTTGGAATTCAAATATCGTCAGCGATATGCAGACTTAATTGTTAATCCAGGGGTTCGTGATACATTTACCAAGATTACTAAAATGAAAAATGCGATTCGCACTTTCCTCAACGACCGTGGCGGACTAGAAGTGGATACACCTGTGTTGCAAAGTATTCCGGGTGGTGCTGCGGCACGTCCTTTTGTGACGCATCATAATGCATTGGATATGCCATTGTATCTCCGTATCGCCAATGAGTTATATTTAAAACGCTTGATTGTTGGTGGATTTGAGTGGGTGTATGAGTTTAGCCGCAACTTTCGCAATGAAGGTATGGATCGTACACACAACCCTGAATTTACTATTTTGGAGTTTTACGTTGCCTATAAAGATTATTATTGGATGATGGAAACCACCGAACAATTGTTGGAGCAAACGGCTATTGCAACAAATGGTACACCGCTAACAAGCATAGGCGGTACAGAAGTGAGCTTCAAAGCACCTTATGCACGCGTATGTATTTACGATGCCATCAAAGAACATACAGGTTTCGATATAAGCGAATTGGACGAAGTAGGACTACGGGATGTTTGTAAACAATTGCACATACAAGCAGATCCCAATGTAGGTAAAGGCAAATTGATAGATGAGATTTTTGGCGAGAAATGCGAGCACCATTATGTACAGCCAACTTTCATTATAGACTATCCTGTAGAGATGAGTCCTTTGACAAAAAAGCATCGCAGTAAAGCAGGATTAGTTGAACGTTTTGAGCTGATTGTAAATGGTAAAGAAATTGCCAATGCCTACAGCGAGTTGAACGACCCGATAGACCAACGCAAGCGTTTTGAAGAACAAGTAAAACTAATGGAACGTGGTGACGATGAAGCTATGTTTATTGATTATGATTTCTTGCGCGCATTGGAATACGGAATGCCACCCACGGCGGGTATTGGCTTCGGTATAGATCGTTTGGCGATGTTGTTGACGGGTCAAGTATCAATTCAAGATGTATTGTTGTTTCCGCAAATGCGTCTGGAGAAAATTGCTGAATAATTTTATTCACTTAATACAAAATCGGCTCCGAATTTTCGAAGCCGATTTGCATTGTAATTTAGGTTAAATTTAGTTGTTAAACGGATGTTCTACCTTACGGATGTCGCGCTTCATCAATTTCGTAATCCCCTTGAAATAGGGTAGCTCTTCCTTGTCGCAAAAGGAGAAGGCAACCCCTTCGCTGCCTGCACGCCCAGTACGACCAATACGATGTACATAAGTTTCGGCTACTTCGGGTAATTCAAAATTGAATACATAACCCAATTTGTCCACATCAATACCGCGTGACGCAATATCTGTAGCGACCAAGACACGTATTTCATGGTTTTTAAATCCTGCTAATGCACGCTCACGTGCATTTTGCGACTTGTTGCCATGTATGGCTTCGGCACTAATGCCGCTTTTGCTCAATTCTTTTGCCACTTTGTCGGCTCCATGCTTGGTACGGGTAAATACTAATGCCTGTTGTATATTGTTTTCCTTAATTAAGTGTTTCAATAAAGTTCTTTTATGGTTTTTATCCACGAAATAAACCGATTGATCTACCAATTCTGATGGGCTTGCTACAGGCGTTACTTCTACACTGACAGGCTTTTTCAATAAAGTGTCTGCCAATTTTTTGATATCAGGAGCTACAGTTGCCGAAAAGAAAATGGTTTGCTTTTGTTCGGGTAATTTAGGGATGATTTTTTTGATATCGTGTATAAAACCCATGTCTAACATACGGTCTGCTTCATCAAGTACAAAATGAGTCACCATATTGAGTTTGATAAAACCTTGTTGCATCAAATCGAGTAAGCGACCTGGGGTTGCAATTAAAATATTGACACCTTTTTTCAAAGACTGCACTTGGCTGTGTTGGTTTATGCCACCAAAAATAACCGTTGAACTGATGTTCATGTTTTCGCTATAGAGTACAATGTTTTCGTGTATCTGTATTGCTAATTCGCGTGTAGGAGCCAATATCAAGGCTTTGATGCCGCTTCGAGGACCAATTTTTGCAGCGTCTAGCATTTGCAAAATAGGCAATGCAAATGCTGCTGTTTTACCTGTTCCTGTTTGTGCGCAACCAAATATGTCGCGACCTCCTAAAAGGTGAGGTATAGATTGTTCTTGAATAGGGGTAGGTTTTGTATAACCCATTTTATCGAGTGGCCCCAATAAGGGCTGTATTAGATTTAATTCTTTAAATGTCATTCTAGTTTTTTAATAATAAATAGTCTTGTCAATGGCTTCTTGCACATTGATGTTTTTAAATACTCCAAAGAAAAATGTAAGGGAGAAGACTGAAATGTAAGCGATAATAATTACAAGTACAGAACGTACGTTCTTCTGAAAGAATAAGCAAAGGTACACCCAAACAATGGTAAAACAACATTTCTAAAAAAATACTATTGGCCGAGATAAATTTCACAATAAGGGTGGCTATTGGATCACCTTTTCCCAGTTTTGCTGCAACTAAACAAACAACATTGATAGGAACAAAAGTAGCGATTATGTCGGACAGCCGATATTTACCCAAACGCTTTCTTTGATAGATGACCGTTTAATACAAGCTGCCTGCAAGCAGCACGATGCCGACAATTTTTCCTCAAAAACTAAGTTTCAAAGACCACCTTACTACCCTGCTGTATTGCATTTTTGCAAGGTGTACCTCCATTCGTGAAATAGAGACTGGGCTTGAGTGATGTCGTGGTAAGCTCAACCATATACCCCCCAAAAAAGTACCCCCCCTCTTTTCAAATCACTATCAACTTTTGAGCAATAGCAATACTTTCAAGGTAGCAAATGCCCTAATTTCGAATCATATCGGACAACAATGTTCTTAAATATTTCATCTGCATCTTTTCCAAACTTGCTGTTTAAAATTGATTTTATGTTAGCCGTGAATGTATGTTCCATTATGTTCAAATAATGTTTGTTGATTTATGCTGGCAATTTTATCAGTTTCAAAG
>JASGCQ010000062.1 GCA_030054025.1 Phycisphaerales bacterium
AAATTGCAACTGCAAAGCAGTAAAAAATATACAACACAAACTTTTGATTATCAATATAAAATTCCAAAATAGTGCTTTAAAAAGCCGGGTGTTTTTGGGGCAGATTACTCAAAAATACTGCTACTGCAAAATCTGGGTTTAAGTTAGAGGTCTATTTTCTATACCAAAAGGGAACTCTATACAGCATAATACCGATAATTTTTCGAAGCCAAAAGAAAAGAGCATTTCACAGATGAGTTTTTGAATAAGAAGGACAACGATTTAAAAGTTTTTTTTCTTATATTTTCTTCATCAATTTATGCAATATCTCAATTGCGCTTTTGGCGATGATGGTACCTGGTCCGAAGACAAAAGAAACCCCTGCTCGGTAGAGAAAATCATAATCTTGCTGGGGTATCACGCCACCTGTTACAATCATAATATCGGCCCTTCCATATTTTTTCAATTCTTCAATCACTTGGGGTACCAAGGTTTTGTGTCCTGCTGCGAGGCTGGAAATGCCGAGGATATGCACGTCGTTTTCTACCGCTTGTTTGGCGGCTTCGGCAGGTGTTTGGAAGAGGGGACCAATATCTACATCGAAACCCAAATCGGCAAAACTGGTGGCGATGACCTTTGCACCACGGTCGTGTCCGTCTTGTCCCATTTTGGCAATCATAATTCGGGGTCTTCGACCGTCTTGTTCGGCAAATGAATCTGCCAATCGGTGCGCTTCTTGAAAATCTTTATCCATCGCTATTTCTTTTGAGTAAACTCCAGCTATTGAGCGGATGCGAGCTTGGTAGCGTCCATATACTTTTTCGAGTGCCGAGGATATTTCGCCCAAGCTGGCACGCAGTCTTGCTGCCTCGATGCTGAGTGCCAATAAATTGCCCTTGCCATTTCGTGCGGCTTCGGTGAGGGCATTGAGGGCTGCCGCTACTTTTGCGGGGTCTCTTTGGCTGCGCAACAGTTCCAAGCGTTCCAATTGCTGGGTACGCACTTTGGCATTGTCTACATCCAGTATCTCAATATTGGAGGCTTCGTTGGTTTTGTATTCATTCACCCCCACAATAATATCTTTGCCGCCGTCTATACGGGCTTGCTTGCGGGCTGCTGCCTCTTCGATGCGCATTTTGGGCATGCCTGTTTCTATGGCTTTTGCCATGCCGCCCAAGGCTTCTACCTCTTCGATTAAAACCCAAGCTTTTTGTGCCAATTGATTGGTTAGGTACTCTACATAGTAAGAGCCGCCCCAAGGATCCACCGTGCGGCAAATATCGGTTTCTTGTTGCAAAATGATTTGCGTGTTACGGGCAATGCGTGCGGAGAAATCGGTGGGCAAAGCAATGGCTTCGTCCAAGGCATTGGTGTGCAGGCTTTGGGTATGCCCCATAGCTGCTGCTAAGGCTTCGATGGCGGTGCGGGTGACGTTGTTGAAAGGGTCTTGCTCGGTAAGGCTCCAACCGCTGGTTTGGCTATGGGTGCGGAGTGCCATGCTTTTTTCTTTCGTGGGATTGAATTGCTTGACCAATTTTGCCCAAAGCATCCGCCCTGCACGCATCTTGGCGATTTCCATAAAATGATTCATGCCTATTGCCCAAAAGAAAGAAAGGCGTGGGGCAAAATCGTCAATGGGCAATCCTGCTGCAATACCCGAACGGATGTATTCTACGCCATCGGCTAGCGTAAAAGCCAATTCTATATCTGCCGTTGCTCCTGCCTCTTGCATGTGGTAGCCGCTGATGGATATGGAATTGAACTTGGGCATTTTTTGAGAGGTAAACTCAAAAATATCCGCAATGATTTTCATGGATTGTGCTGGTGGGTAGATATAGGTGTTGCGCACCATAAATTCTTTCAGAATATCATTCTGAATCGTACCGCTGAGTTGCTCCATCGGTACGCCTTGCTCTTCGGCAGCCACAATATAAAATGCTAGGATGGGCAATACCGCACCATTCATGGTCATAGATACACTCATTTCGCCTAGTGGAATTTGGTCGAAAAGGACTTTCATATCCAGTATAGAATCAATGGCTACGCCTGCCTTGCCCACATCGCCTACTACACGCTCGTGGTCGCTGTCGTAGCCCCGATGAGTAGCTAAGTCAAAAGCGACAGACAGCCCTTTTTGCCCGGCAGCGAGGTTACGGCGATAAAAAGCGTTGCTTTCTTCTGCCGTGCTGAAACCCGCATATTGGCGTATAGTCCACGGCTTTTGTACATACATACTGCTGTAAGGTCCGCGCAAAAATGGTGCGATGCCTGCGGCAAAATGTACTTGCTTGGGGTCTTGAATATCTGCGGCGGTATAAGTGCTTTTGAGTGCGATACCTTCGGCACTGAGCTTGCCCTCGACTTCAGCAGCGGCTGCAGTCGCAGTAGGGTATTTTAAGGGAATGGTCGAAAAATCTTTACGCATGTTGTCTGTATTATGCCAGGTGTGTTTGTTCGTATGCTCTGCGTAATAGTGCAAAGAGCATAGAGTCGCCCATTTGCCCATCGCTGTAATCATGTTCTTTCAATAATCCTTCTTGTATAAAACCATATCCTTCTACCAATCGGCGTGAAGCTGTATTGTCGGGATGGATAAAGACTTCCATTCGGTTGAGGTTGAGATAGTCAAATCCATAAGGAATAATGACGCTCATGGCTTCTTTCATATAGCCTTTGCCTTTGTGGTCTTCGGCGTTCATGGCATAGCCTATTTCGGCGCATTGGTGCAAAGGGTACCAATTATGAAAAGCAAAGCTGCCGATGATTTGTTGGCTTTCTTTTTCCATCAACTGAAAAATTTGAAAAGTAGTTCTATACGTCTTCATCCCTCCCCTCACTTTGTCTTTTTGGAGTTGTAATTCTTCTGCTGTTTTGTAACCAAAATAGTGGATCAATGCTTCGTCGCTTACCGTACTCAACTGTTCGATATAGTGTTCGGCATTGTCTATTCGGATGCGAAGTCTGGGACTCTTTAAATAACGAATGGCTTCCATGGGCGGCTCTTTTTTTATACATTCAATTGGGCTAAGTTGATACTAGCTATGCCTTTGTGCTCTCTAGTTTGGTGGGGCTGCGCCACAGGTGCATCGGTAGCGTTCACATATTTGTTGACTCCTATCAATATACGCTTGCCGCTCTTGTATTCTTCTATCCAAGTTGCGGCTTGTCGCTCTATGTTCTCTTTGATTTGTTTTGCTGTGGCGATGATACCTTCACTTTTTTCAATGTCTTGAAAGAGCGTCCAAGCCTGTGTTGCCAGTTGTTCGGTCAATTGCTCGATATAGAAAGAACCCGATGCGGCATCGGCTATTTGGTTGAAATAGGCTTCTTCTTTGAAGATCAGTTGCTGATTGCGGCTCATTCTGTTGCTCAAATCCGAAGGGTCTTTTTTATAGGCATCGAAGGGGTGTATCAACAAAGAATCGCATCCGCCCAATACGGCAGCCATACCTGCAATACTATCGCGCAGCAGATTGTTGTAAGCATCATAAGCCGAACGATAGGTGTTGCTCGTTTCGAGATGCAGATGAATCGTGGCTTTGCAGCCATAGGCATCCAAGAGATTTTGGATGAGGATGCGTAGGGCTCTGGTTTTGGCGATTTCTTCGAAAAAGTCGGTACCCACGGCTATGCTCATAAATACTTTATGGATTGGGGCAAGTTTTCCGGCTTCCTCCAGCCAGTGCAGATATTCATTGGCTTGGGCAATACTGCAAGCCAATTGATAGCTGCTGTTGGCTCCTGCATTTTGATAGCATAGAGCATCTACACAAAGGCTATTGCCCTGCATACTCAGCCAATCGGCTTTAGGTATAGCCCAGTCGCCCGATGCCAAGCCTTCGGCTATAGGGTCGGCAATGAGCCATACATCGGCTTTTTCGAGCGCATGTGCCGATTGGTAGGCTGACCATTGCTTGTAGAACGCTTGCCGATTGTATGCAACTAAAAATTGACAGTGGATATGGGCTAATTGAATATCTGCCAAAAGAGTATCTAAGTCTGTAGCACCCTTGATGACAAAACATAAGCCCGATGCGCCAGATTGTAGTTCTGCCAAGGCTTTGGCATTGGCTTGCTTTTCGTCGCTCACTTCTATGCGCGAACAAATGACCCAATCTTGATGGCTAAAGAGGGCAGTGGATATTTTGCTCTGGTCTTCGGCAGTATAAAAGGGATGAATGGTAGCGCCATTTCTATCTTTTAGGCTCAATTGTTCAAAGCTGATGCCTTTCAAATCTTTGGCTAATCTTTCTTTCCAGCTTGCTGCATTGGCGGCGGAAAATTCTTCGAATAGTGCGTTCATTGAATTGTTTAAAAAAAAATAAATTGAGCTTTATTCGCTACCCCAAGAGTAGCTTGGAATCGGGATTCCGGCTAATTGTAATACTCTGTGTATCACGGTGGCGGCTACTTCTTCTATTGATTGTGGTTTGCTGTAAAAGGATGGGGTAGCAGGGCAAATAATACCTCCCGCTTCTGTTACGGTAGTCATATTGCGCAAATGCAACAGATTGTAAGGTGTTTCGCGCACTACACAAATCAGTTTTTTTCTTTCTTTTAGCATCACATCTGCGGCTCTTGTAATCAAATCATTGCTGATGCCTCCGGCGATACGAGCCAAAGTACCCATACTACAAGGGCAAATAATGAGTGTGTCAAAACCTGCACTTCCCGAGGCAAAAGGCGCATAAAAATCGTTTTTTGCTTTGACAGGGAAGGGGTAGTCTTTATAAGCAGTATTGCCTATTTCGTGTTGCCACACTTCTTTTGCATTGTCGCTATAGACCAAGAAAATTTGGTCGGTCGGTAGCGCAATGTGGCTCAGCTTATCAAGCAATACTTTAGCATATATAGAACCACTTGCACCCGAAATAGCCACCGCAATCTTCATCTTTTTGGAATCATTTTTTTTGTACGAACAAAGCTACAAGCAAAATAATTGTAAATTCGTTTTTGAATTAGCAATTTTTATGAAAAAAATACTCCTTTCTGCCTTGGCTTTGGTGGCCATTTCGGGTGTTCTGATGGCGCAAAAAAAATCGAAAAAACAAACCAAAAATCTTCCGCAAGCAACAGCGGCTACGGAAACTGAAATCAAATGGCGCAGTATAGGCGAGGTGCAGCAGCTCATGAAGAAAGAACCCCGCAAGGTATATGTAGATGTTTATACTTCTTGGTGCGGATGGTGCAAGGTGATGGACAAAAAGACCTTTACCAATCCGCAAGTCATCAAATATATCAACAAGAATTTCTATGCCGTAAAATTTGATGCGGAGCAAACAGACAGTGTCCACTTCATGGGTAGTCATTATGGTATGGAAGGCGGAACCAATCAGTTTGCCATACAGCTCTTACGCGGGCAAATGTCTTATCCTACTACTGTGGTTATGGAAGAAAATTTTCAAAATCCACAGATTATTCCAGGCTATCAGGATGTAAAGGCTATTGAACCTATTTTGATTTATCTGGGCGAAAATCACTTTAAGAAAACACCTTGGGAGGAATTTGAAAAATCCTATAAAAGAAGTTGGTAGTCAGCATCTGTCAATTATCCTTCATTGTGCGATGAGCTATTCAATTGTTTGTGAATAATTAGTACTTTCATCACTTTTTTAAAACATCATTTTATAGAACTGAATGAACTCTGAAAAAATACTCATTATCGGTGCTTGTGGGCAAATAGGTGTAGAACTGACCTTGGCACTCCGTCAATTATACAGCAATAATCAAGTTATTGCCAGCGATTTGCGTCCAGAAGTGCATCCTTTGCTGGAGGGTACAGGATCTTATTATACTATAGATGCTACCGACATCAAAGCCGTAGCCGAATTGGTGCAAAAAGAAAAGGTGACTCAAATTTATCTCTTGGCAGCACTGCTCTCCGCCACGGGTGAGAAGATGCCGATGAAAGCTTGGGACATCAATATGAACAGCTTGCTGCAAATATTGGAACTTGGGGTAGAGCAAAAATTATCAAAGATTTATTGGCCCAGTTCTATTGCGGTATTTGGCACTACAACACCCAAAAACGATACGCCTCAAAAGACGATCGTAGAACCCTCTACTGTTTATGGCATCAGTAAATACGCAGGCGAATTATGGGCGCAATATTATCATCGCCGTTGGGGATTGGATGTGCGTAGTTTACGCTATCCCGGTCTGATTAGTTGGAAATCGACCCCAGGTGGTGGTACTACCGATTATGCGGTAGAGATTTACTACGAGGCTTTGAAAAACAAACAATACACTTCCTTCTTGTCTGAAAATACTTATCTGCCGATGATGTATATGGACGATGCTATCAGAGGGACAATAGAATTGATGGAGGCTCCGGGAGAGCAAATCAAATCGCGAATGGCGTATAATCTTTCGGCAATGAGTTTCTCACCCAAAGAGATAGCCGCTGTGATTCAAAAGCATATACCTAATTTTAAGATTGACTATGCGCCCGATTTTCGTCAGGCGATTGCCGACTCTTGGCCCTCTAGTATTGACGATACAGGTGCTCGCATGGATTGGCATTGGCAGCATCGTTTTGACCTTGATAAAATGACAGAAGATATGCTGCGCAACCTCAGTAAGTAAAGTGCAGTTTTATTAGAATAGAGCCGATACATGATAAAGTGTATCGGCTTTTATGTATATCGCTTCGACAAAGAGTTAGCTTTTGCATTGCAATCTTTGTCCCTATCCTTCGTCTTTGCGTAGTATGACAAAGATTGGAAGCGTATTGAACGCTATTCTTATTCACTGATGATTTGCAAGTACAGGTTTTCAACTTTTTCCCTTGCCCATTCGGTCTTGCGCAAAAACTTAAGGCTGGATTGTATGCTGGGATTTTCGTTGAAACAACGGATATTGATGTTATTGCCCAATTCCTCCCAACCGTCATAATAGTCGAGCAGAAATTCGAGGATGAACAATAGTGTTTTACCATGAAGGGGATTGTTGGCTTGGCTACTCATGGTTTGGGTTGTTTATGGCTACTTGATTTTTGTTCCAATCTAGCCATAAAGAAAATACAATCAATATTAACAATACAGCTGTGCCGCAAATGAATTGGGCCATGTTGGAGTGGAAGATGCTTTGTGCCGCATAAAAGCTCAGTGCAAATACAAGGGCATAGACAAGCAATTTGCGCAAGAGTAGTTTGAAAGGAATAAGGACACTAATGGGTTGCTGTATGATTTTGGAGGTTTGCAATAGATAATAGCCCGCTTGCCAATAAGTACTGAGAACAAAACTTAGGGCTACGCCTGGCAGTCCCATGAGCAAATACAAGGGGTACATCAGTACACAAGCTAAGATGAAGTCTATAACAGCGCCTTTGTTGACGATGTCGCCTCGATGCTCGCTTTGCAATATAGCGGTGAAGGGGTAAGCCCTTACCGGAAGCACTAACTGAGTGCAGACAAAAATCCATACAGCCGATACATATTGCGGTGAAAAAATAACACTGAGGAATGCCACTCTAAAAAAAATAAAAAAGAAAAAGAGGGGGAATATGATGGAGGAGAGTATGCGGGCACTGTAATGCAAGAGGGGTATTTTGCTAGCCCCGGCTCGTGCTATATGATGATTTGCCCAATGCTGAACTGCTGCACTGCTCACTGCCGAAAAAAGGATAGGTAGAAAAGGAATCTCGATGGTGCCATTGAAGTAAATGGCAAACCATTCTTTGCTGAGTAAGAGGGATAAGATAAACTTGTCTATCCAACGAAACAAGACATTGATGATGTCGTTGATGCCCAATTGAAGCCACAGTTTTTTGATTTTGCTCCAATCGGTAGTTTCAATGATGGTTGCTGTAGCAAGGTGTATTTTGTATTGCGGAACAATAAACAGCATACAGGCCAATAGCCTAGCTAGGCAGAGCAGGATTAATTGAAACAATAGTTGAGACAATTCAAAGCCTTGGCTGATATTCCAAAAATGAATAGCACAAAAGAGTAGGGCGTACACAAAATTAAGGGCAATGATTGCTTTAAAGGATTTGAACACGATGAGTAGTGCATCTGCCAAAACAATAGCCACAAATACGATAAAAAAAAGTGCGGAGAGTAAGAATAGGTTTGCTTGATTGTGCTGTTGCAATAGCCCAAAAAGAATAGCCAATAGGAGTACAAAAAGTCCGTATAAGCCGATGCCTTTAGCTTTAAGTAAATGCAAAATCGCGGCTGCTTTGCTTGCAGAGTAGGTAAGTACAAGTACAGGGAAACCAATCGTGCCAATGGCTACAAAAACAAATAACTGGCTCCATATCTTTTGAAACAAACCATATTGGCTGCTGTTGATTTGCTGAGAGGCGTACACCCACACGATGCTAAACGCCAAAGCGGGAAAGAATTTCGCCATGAAAATGTACAGCGAATTTCTGGTAAAGGATTTAGTGTTGCTTTTTTCTTTTTGCAAAATCAATACACTCTGTAGGGTTCAATTCTTTTATTAATCTGGCAGGATTGCCTGCTATGACACAGTATCCGTCAGGGAAGCTATTGGTAACAACAGCACCAGCACCCACGATAGTGAAATCTCCCAATACCACTTCGGGCAATATATTAACCCCCTTGCCCATCCAACAATGTTTGCCAATAATAATAGGCAATGCTTTATCGAAAGCGTCATTATTAATCAGATTGTGATTGGCAGAGATGAGGCCGACTTGTGGTCCTATATTGGTATAATCGCCAATCCGTATTCCGTTAATGGCATTGATATAAACACCAGGCGAATCTCCAGGAAATACATTGATGCCGCATTGTATTTTTTCAGGACAATGGATGGTACTGGTATGGTGTATCGCCCATTTCACATGGCTGTTTTGCCGCAAGATTTTTCGAAAGAAAAAATCGGTGATATAAAAACCAATACTCAGCTCATTGCGCAAACGCAAGTATTTTCTTATTCTGTTTGAAGTACTTTGCGACATTTGGGTATTGTAGGTTAAACCGAAGTTTTAGTAGATTCTGATTTTTCTTTTTTGAAAGCCATAAAAATAGCTGTACCAACAAGCAAATAAATCAAAATACTACTCATCATTGCCAAGTTGTTTGATTTGTAATAGGTAGCAGGACGGAATTCGAATGTAATAGTATGCTTACCCGCAGGAATTTTTAAGGCACGCAATACATAGTTTGCTTTTATAATCGGACTCTCCTTGCCATCAATATAGGCTTTCCAACCCTTGTCATAATAAATGTCGGCAAATACAGCTAATCCTTCTTGATTATTTTGCGAAACAAAAGTCATATCGTCAAGACCGTATTGAGTCAGTTTAATGCTGGTAGCACTGTCTTTATTGAACGAAGTTGCATTGTTTAAAGTTGGGGCAAATGTATTGCGAATAATGGCCGTTTGTGCTGCTTTCCACGCATTGGGCATTTGAGCGGTATCACCAATCGAAGGGGCATTCATGGATTTCATTTCCTCATCGGCATTATTGACATACTTTACCGAACCGACAAACCAAGCATTGCCGCAGGTAGTGCGGTTGGGTTGGAACACCGCCTCTCCGTTTTGCCCGCCGTTAAAAATAATGTATTTGGTATTGAGCATGTTCAATACCTCACTGTTGTATGGACCACTTAAATGTACATCTATCAAGTCTTGATATGGCTCCATTTTAGAAGGGCTATAACCACCTACGCATTTGTGGAAATAGGCTTGAACGGCATCGTTATAGGTATTTCTGCTGAGGTCAAAAACACGATAATAAGGGTCTTTGTCCTTCAATATTTCTGTATCAACGGGGCGTGGGGTAAATTGATTTTCGTAATCACTAGCATCCACATAATTTTTGTCGTTCAAATATATAGAAGCAGTAGGGATAAGGTCTATGACTACCAAGAAAGCAATACCCGCAATTACTATTTGTTTTTTCAATTTGTTGTTCAGAAAAGCCCAGAGTAATCCTGCGGCTGCTATAATCAAGAAGGCACTGTAGAACCCACTTTTCATCGCCATCGAAGCACGATCTTCCATAATGGCTTTGACAATTTTCTTACCTATTTCCGCATTGTTATTGGCACTTTTGGTGAATTGTTCTGCCAACTGAGTATCTCCAGCCGATTTGAAATCAAACAAGAAATTACTGCCTATTGCAATCAACAAGCATAATCCAGCAGTGAAAATTGTAGCTAGTTTGATTTTTTTCCATATCGCTTCTTTATTGACACTGTTTTTAAAAATATCATTTAATGCCCAAATACCTAAGAAAGGAAATAATAATTGCGGTAATACCAATATCATGGATGGCACTCGAAACTTGTTGTACAAGGGCAAATGATCGAACAAGAAATTGTTGAGTACAGGTAGGTTTTTACCCAAAGACATCAGGATGGCTATGAGGCTCAATGAAAAGATCCACCATTTGTTGGGCGATTCAATCATCATCATACCCAATACAAATAAAAAACAAACAATAGCACCAAAGAACACTGGACCCGACAAAAAGGGTTGAGTGCCCCAGTAGGTTGGTGCTTGTTCTGCCATTTGTTCGGCAGAGGCTTCTGGCACGCCAATGCTGGTTAATGTTTCGTAATATTTAGAAGCGGTGCCTATATTTTGTCCCGAGCTGCCACCGTACAATTGAGGGATTAACAAGCAAAAGGTTTCTCCAATATCATTACTCCATCTAAATGCGTATTCTCTATCTAAACCGCCACTCTTTTTTTCTGTACCACTTTTTAAATGTTTTAGCTCGCTGGCACCGCCGCGCATGGTGTATTTAGTGTATTCTGCGGTAGTGAGTACGTTGGGTAGCGATGGGCCGAAGGATAAGAGCATTGCCCCGACAGCTACTAATCCGCTAAGAATCAAATTTTTATAATTCCCTTTTTTGATTTCTTGAAAGGCAATGCCAATAACAGCAAATAACAACAAAATGCCCGTGTAGTAAATCATTTGATAGTGAGCCCAGCTTAACATCAAGGTAAAGAAAAAAGCCATTATGGCTGCGCCGATTAATCGGCGACCATTAAAAATCATGATAAAGCCTGCTAATACGCAGGGTAAAAATCCTATGGAAAACATTTTCGTATTATGTCCCACAGAAATGATAACTGCGTTATAGCTGGCAAATGCGTATCCAATGGCACCAATGGCACCTAGCCATTTGTCAATTTTAAGGCTGTTGCACAAAATGAAAAAGCATAACATGGCATAAAAAAAGAAAGCCGCAGGAATAGAAAGTATTTTTTCAAGATTGATTTGAATGGGTAAAATAAAATTCTTTACCCCAGCCATAGCATAGGTATATACTGGCATTCCTCCAAACATACTATTGCTCCATAGCGCATGTTTGCCGGTTGCTTCATTATAACTAAGCGTTTCGTGAGCCATAGATTCCCACGAAATGGTATCATGAACGCTTAATTTTTTGCCTTGTAATTGAGGTAGGCAATATAGGAGCGAGATCAACAAAAATGCAAGGATAATCCAAATGTTTTGAGCGTTTCTTTTGAAAAATGATTGTTGCATAGAGCTTTATCTTTTTTAGCAGAGCAAATATAAGTGAAATGAACTACGATTATCTTCTATTTCCTAAAATTGGTGTCGGTAAATGCTGTTATTTTTTTATTGAGGAATTGATTTACCCTGAACGGAAATATTGCCCTTCAAACTTTTGATTTTGTACCAAGAAAAATCTGAATTAGCTTCTAGGCTATTGCCATAAATCACCTGGTTGGGTGGTGTGGTGATGGTTACTTTTTTGTCGGTATAGAATTTGCTGATTTTTTGATTCCAAATGAGTTCTTCGGTGTTCAGGCGTTCCCCTTTTTTGTTTATCACACACACATTTTCTCGTACGATAACGTTGCTCTCGTTTTCGTATATACGTGCAGACTTTGCCGTAAGTGTACTCTCTACGCCTTGGCTGTCATTCAGAAATTCAACTTTCAAGCCATTCTTGATGTCGGTATAGGGCGTAGATGCAGATTCGTTTCGAATAAACTCTTTGGCATGTATAATCGCTTTTACTTTGGCGTTGTCGCTATAATAAAGGGTGACATCAGTGGCCTTATCTGCTTGGTTCAATTTATTGGAACTTACAAAAGTTGCTATCTCCTCAGAGCTGTTTTTACAGGAATGCAATAAAGAACAAGTACAAAACAAAATGCCCGAAACCAATATTCGGGCAATATGATGCGTTCTTGTTTTTTTAAAAAGATTATTCATATCGTCTTTTTACAAACCAACTTTTATCGCTAAACGAAAGTCCGATGCTAAAACGAACAAAATTTTGTTGGATAGTGCCTGTTGTAGGTTTGCCAATTCGTCCTACCTCCATTGAGGTGTGTAATCTGTCGTTGCCTCTTTTGAAAGGCAAGCTCAAACCAAATGTTGCGGCATAATAGTTCATTTGGTAATTGTTGATACTTACGAAATCTTTGCCCATGTATAATCCTGCTCGATAGGTAACTCTTTGCCAATATTTGTAAATGCTGATGATATTGGGCGTGTAAGATGCTCCGAGGCTTAATCGGTATGCGTTTTGACCGATAGAATCTTTAATTCCTTGATTGTTGTATTGACTCCAATTGCTGGTGCGATAATTGACGGCTAAAGTCCATTTGTCGCTATTGGCCAACTGTACACCAAAATCATAAGTGCCAGGCAGTGTAATTTTACTTTTTACATCTATTTTTCTGTAGGATGTATCTGAGCCACTAGTGTCGCTTGAGTAAAAGGGATGAGAAATCCAAAATTCACTTTGTTGTGCACCAATATTTTGCTTGATGGCTGCTGTTACGCCGAATCTTATGCTATATTCCTTCACTAATTTGTGTTCGTATTGCGCACCCAATTTGGTGTAGATACTACCAATGGTATTTATCTTCAAAAATTCCGAATTGCTGAGGCTATAAGCGGTACTTTCGGTTTTTATCCAAGAAGATTGACGAATAGTGCCAAATAAATAGCCAACATTGACGCCAATAGAAAAACCCTTGTATGCGGCACCGTAGCCAAGGAAAAAATAGTTAATTCCACCAGTACCATAATAGCTTAATGAAGAAGGCCCTATAGCAGTTTGTAAGGTGTCGTACAATTGGTAACTTACCTTAGTATTGGGTTTGAACCCAATAGCCATCCCTCCGAAATTTCCTAAAGGGATAGCAAAAGTCAAATACGAAACGCTGGCAGTACCTGTTTGGTATTTTTCGCTTCCTGAAAAAACGGTTCTTCTGCGCCCTTCTCCACCACCTTCATAAGTCATGTATTTGATAGCTGAATAGGCTGCCGGATTATCGGTATTTAAAGTGTAAGGGTCAGAAAAAGCAACGCTGGCACTACCCATTGCCTTTAGGGCAGGGTTGAGCGAATTGTACTCCTCACCCAATCCATATCGCGAATAAGGATTGTTCTCGAAAGGACGACTTATATTTTGTGCAAAAAGAGAGGCATTACCCCAAAAAGGCAAGCTGGCAAATAGTATAACCTTAACGGGTTTTAGGGACATTATGATTTAAAATTTGATTTAAGCCCTTGAGCAAAATATCAGGGTCTGCAAATATCTTACTTTTCAATTTGCTTGCAAACATTGCCGCATCACCACCGGTTAAGATTGCGTTAAAGTCCGAAAATTGAGCCTCATACATTGCTATGAGACCATCTATTTCGGCCGTTGTACCGTACAAAGCACCACTTCTCATGCCAGTTTCGGTGTCATATCCTATCAACATCAAATCTCCTTCAGCTTTTACGGCGGGTAGTTTATCAGTATGCTCATGCATGGCAGTAAGGCGCATCTGTACGCCCGGAGATATGGCTCCGCCACGGAAAGTTCTGTTTTTGCCAATAAAATTATAGGTAATACAAGTGCCGATACAAACAATCAAATTGTTTTTGTCGGGATAGGCTGCATGAGCTGCACAAGCCAAAGCAATACGGTCTGCACCCAAAGTTTCGCTAGAGCTATAGGCATTCAATATGGGTAGTGGTGTCTTGCTGTTGAGCACAACAACATTAGGTGTTATTTCTTTAAGAGCGGTAACCAACTCTTCGTGCTGATTGGTTACAGAGCTGATGATGGCACCTGAAAATGTTCTTCTTGGTACTATCTCATTATGCAGATGGCTTATCACTTCGTCGGCCGTCAATACATACTTTTCAGTCATCTTATCATTTTGGTCAAATAGGGCAACCTTTACTAAGCTATTACCCCAATCAATACAAAGTTTTAATGCAGACATAAAACAAAATTTTAATAAAATTATGGTAGAACAAGCCTAAAGATAGTAGCTTGAGTTTGAAATACAAAAAAAGAGCAACATTTTATTGTTGCTCCTCCTCTTATTTTGTCGCTTTGTCTTCTTTTACCTTAGCCCAAGTTTTATCAAATTTGGCAAATTCGTCGAATTTTAACGACCAATCATATAAAATGCGAGGTCCGGCATCGGCATTGATGATGTGCTTTACACTATCAGGATATTGAATGAAATAATAAATACCAGGTAAATCGGCAATTTTAGTTTGGTACAAATAATGTAAAGTATCGGGTTGCAGACTATTGAATTGTTGAATGAATCGAATAGCATCATTAGGACTTATTTGCTTCTCGTACAAGCCTTCTTTGTCCACAAAATGTTTGCCATTGTATCTCAAAGTGCCATTTTCAAAAACCTCAATAGTATAGCTAGGGCAAGTGCCAAAACATGCAGAGCGACCCATCAATACAGATTTTATTTTCGTGTCATTGACTATCGTTGCTTTTTGACTGACTACTTTTTTCTTTTTTTTCTTGTGTATCGCTTTATAAGCACCAAAAGCACTCACACTGATTGTCAAAATCAATAAACTTGTCACTATTTTTTTCATTATCTTATTTTTTTTTACTTTCACAAAGGTAGTCTGTACCTCAATATAATTTTATTAAAATTAATGCAACAAAAAGAAGACGAACTTTACTATCAATTGGCACTCAGCTTTGTATCAGGTATTGGTTCTAAACTAGCCAATTGCCTTATCCAAGAAGCGGGTTCGGCACAAGCCATCTTTCAATTGCCAGTCAAAGAATTAATGAAAATTGAAGGAATGGGGGAGGCGAGAGCTCGCTCCATAAAAGACAAAATTGTTTTTGAACGAGTGGAGCAGGAAATGCTTTTTATCGAAAGCAAGAAAATTAAAGTGTTGACCCAACAAAACGACGATTTCCCCAAACGCTTATTACAATGCTCCGATGCACCGCAAATTTTATTTTCTAAAGGGAATGGGAATCTGAATGCCGCCAAAACCGTTGCGGTAATTGGCACCCGAAAAAATACCGAATATGGGCAACGTCTGTGTCAAGATTTGATAGAAGGGCTCTCTAAAATCAACGACCTTGTTGTGTTGAGTGGCTTGGCTCATGGCATAGATACCATAGCCCATAAAACTTGTTTGAAAAACGATATTCCAACAATAGGCGTATTGGGTCATGGGCTCAATACCATATACCCTGCAGCCAACAGAACTGTAGCCAAAGAAATGCTGAACCAAGGAGCTTTGCTCACCGAATTTGCTTCTATCTCCAAAATGGATAAGGGAAATTTTCCAGCACGCAATCGTATTGTGGCTGGGATGTCAGATATTACGGTGGTGGTAGAGAGTGATATAAAAGGAGGTGCATTAATCACCGCCTATATCGCTAATTCATACAATAGAGAAGTTGCTGCCTTCCCCGGTAGGGCTTATGATGCTAAATCTTCAGGTACCAATATGCTGATTCGTAAAAACTTAGCAACCCTTATCACGTCTGCCGACGATTTGCTCGAATTTATGGCTTGGCAAAAGCCCAAAAAACAAAGCCCTGTTCAAACCCAATTGCTCCTGAATCTGAGTGCAGAAGAAAAATTAATTATGGACTTACTTAGCGCAAAAGATACTACCCATGCCGACGAACTCTTGCAGCGCAGCGGTTTGGGTAGCTCTATGTTAGCGTCTAATTTACTCATGCTCGAGATGCAAGCCTTGATAAAATCTCTACCTGGAAAATATTATCGTTTAAATTAATTGGGTAATAATGCTGCCCATTCGGCAGCTAATTCGTAAGCTTGTTTTTGCGGCAAATGTTCCGATTCGATAATGGCATCTGGATATACGATGATAGAAGTATAATCATTTTGCCACCACGATTCTTCCAAGCGCAAAATGTGTAATACAAATTTAACATCAGAATAACGTAGTTTATGATTTCCATCCTGTTATAGAAGCTACGGTTTGGTCAGAGCTATTTTTGATTATTTGTGCCACTGCAATTGCTTTTAATTCGAGGGTTTCAAATGTTTTGTTGGCGAGCGTGCTGACGGAGGCTAGGGCTCCCATGAATTCGCCAAACTCGGCAGTAGCTACATCTGGGGCATCGGTAAGGATGTCGATGAGCTCGGCACGGGAGGCTT
>JASGCQ010000125.1 GCA_030054025.1 Phycisphaerales bacterium
CACAAATAATCAAAAATAGCTCTGACCAAACCGTAGCTTCTATAACAGGATGGAATTTATACACTACGTCATTCGGATGTTAAATTGGTATAATTTTCTTTGTTGTTAATTTTCATTAGCGCAAAGCGACATTAGTTATTGTATGCGATACAAACAAATAATACTTGGTATTTTTTCAGATAAATATTTGTCACAATAAAAAAAATAAAATACCAAGCAGTCATTTCATTTTCACAAAACATTTTTTTGAAAAATTATTTCTGCTTGCTTACTTTTGCAAATGGCTGCAAAATCTAAGTTCTACGGCGAAGGCCTCACATTTGATGACGTACTTCTTATGCCGGCTTATTCTGAAGTACTTCCGCGCGAAGTTAACATCAACACCCAACTTACTAAAGACATTAGCTTGCACCTACCTATGGTGTCTGCGGCGATGGATACCGTTACCGAATATGGATTGGCAATGGCATTGGCACGCGAAGGAGGTATTGGCATCTTGCACAAAAATATGAGTATCGAAAAGCAAGCCGATCAGGTGCGCAAAGTAAAACGCTCAGAGTCTGGCTTGATAACAGACCCCATTACCCTTAGTCCAGACGCAACAGTAGGCGATGCCCTTCGCTTGATGAAGGAAAACAAAATCGGTGGTATCCCCATCATCGACAAATCAAAAAAATTAGTAGGTATTGTCACCAACCGAGATTTGCGTTTTGAAAAAAACACGAAGAAAAAGGTGAGTGAGATTATGACTTCAGAGCGTTTGGTAACTGCTGCGGTGGGTACCAATATGGCTAAAGCCGAAAAGATTTTAGAACAATACAAAATCGAAAAATTGCCGATTGTTGATAAAGCAGGCAAACTGATTGGCTTAATCACCTTCCGCGACATCATCAATCTGAAGAGTCACCCCAATTCTTGCAAAGACAGTATGGGCCGCCTTTTGGTAGGGGCGGCAGTAGGTATTACTGCCGATTCTTTAGAAAGAATTTCTGCTTTAGTGGCTGCAGGTGTAGATATTATCACTTTAGATTCGGCTCATGGTCATTCTAAAGGAGTATTGGATATGGTGAAATTGGTGAAAAAAACCTTTAAAGGACTGAATGTGATTGCGGGTAATGTAGCTACTGCCGAAGGTGCTAAAGCCTTGGCTGCTGCTGGAGCCGATGCCGTAAAAGTAGGAGTTGGTCCTGGTTCTATTTGTACCACCCGTATTGTTACCGGTGCTGGAGCCCCCCAATTGACTGCTATTATTGAATCGGCGAATGCACTGAAAAAGACAGGTATTCCCGTTATCGCCGATGGGGGTATTCGTTACACAGGCGATATGGTTAAAGCCATCGCTGCAGGAGCCAGCTGCGTCATGGCAGGTTCTATTTTTGCAGGTACAGAAGAAAGTCCGGGAGAAACAATTATTTACGAAGGACGTAAGTTTAAATCTTATCGTGGAATGGGCTCGGTAGAGGCAATGAAAGAAGGGTCGAGCGACCGATATTTCCAAGACGTAGAAGCGGATATTAAGAAATTAGTGCCCGAAGGAATTGTAGGTCGTGTACCTTACAAAGGAAATTTGAGTGAGGTGATGCAACAATTTGTAGGAGGATTAAGAGCCGGAATGGGCTATTGCGGAGCAAAGGATATAAAAACCTTACAAGAAATTTCGCAATTTGTGCGTATTACTTCTGCATCAATGGCAGAAAGTCATCCGCATAATGTGGTGATTACCAAAGAAGCACCAAATTACAGTCGCTAATTTTAACCTCAGTAGGCCTAATCATTAAATTTACAAATTGGCGAATTGGCGAATTGAATTACTTTTGCAAAATTATTTTAAAAATTAACATACAATAAATATTATGGCATCACAAAAAATTCAGGAACTTTTAGGCGAACAGGCCGCATTTTATTTGGATCATCAGTGTACAACTATTGATAAATCAATGTTGCATTTGCCCTCATCTACCTTTACGGATGATGTTTGGATGAACTCCAACCGTAATATCCAAACGCTTCGTAGCATTGAAGCAATCAACAACCATGGACGTTTGGCGGGTACTGGCTATGTATCTATACTCCCAGTTGACCAAGGTATAGAACACAGTGCTGGAGCTTCATTTGCGCCTAATCCGATTTATTTTGATCCTGAAAATATTGTGAAATTGGCTATGGAAGGTGGTTGCAATGCCGTTTGCTCTACTTTTGGAGTATTGGGTAATGTGGCTCGAAAATATGCCCACAAAATCCCGTTTATCGTTAAAGTAAATCACAACGAATTTATTTCTTACCCCAACTCTTTCGACCAAATTATGTTTGGTAAAATCAAAGATGCTTGGAATATGGGGGCAACTGCCATTGGCGCAACAATTTATTTTGGTTCTCCCGAAAGCAATCGCCAAATCGTAGAAGTGGCTAAAGCATTTGAATATGCACACGAATTGGGTATGGCTACTGTATTGTGGTGCTATTTGCGTAGCAACGATTTCAAAAAAGATGGCGTTGACTATCATGCTGCTGCAGACCTTACTGGTCAAGCAAACCATTTAGGCGTAACCATTCAAGCAGATATTATCAAGCAAAAATTACCTACGAATAATGGTGGCTACAACGCTATTAATGTCGGCAAAACACATAAATTGGTGTATGAAAAATTGACTACCGATCACCCAATTGATTTGACACGTTACCAAGTAGCCAATTGCTATATGGGTCGTGTGGGCTTGATTAACTCTGGTGGTGAATCTAAAGGCGCAACAGACCTTGCAGAAGCAGTAATGACAGCCGTAGTAAACAAACGTGCAGGCGGTATGGGCTTAATCAGCGGTCGTAAAGCCTTCCAAAAAGATATGAAAGTAGGTGTTGAATTGTTGAATACCATTCAAGATGTTTATTTGGACAATAGCATTACAATAGCATAATTTGCATTTTCAATCATATTGAAATGGCTACTTCATTACGAAGTAGCCATTTTCTTTTGTACAAGGTTTTGTAAATTTTTAGGAATATACCCTAAGGCTCGTTCCTGTAAGGGTTGTTTTATATTGGCTCAAGCCTTTGCTTGCAGGACCTTTGGTGACGGCTCCTGTGTTGCTAAATTGAGCACCATGATTGGGGCAGATAAAATTATTGCCTCCTGCATTATAATTGACATTGGTGCCCTCATGTGTACATGCAGCAGATACTGCTAAAAATGTTCCTGAAGTGGTTCTGGCAACAAGTACACCACTATGAATCAGGTATCCTCCATTCGTTGCCAATGAGCCGGTACCAACATCAAGTGTAAAATCAACATTTGTGGGGGCGTTGTTGCTGCTTTTGCTGCAACTAGCCAAACCTCCAATACATGCAGGTACCAATAAGGCAGCTGCGCCAAGACCTACTTGTGCTAAAAAATCTTTTCTGTTCATAGTTTTATAATTTTACTCCGAAGTTAGAAGAATAGTTTTAGCAATACTTGATGTGTTTTTGTAAATGCGATGTTAATAGTTTTTCTTTTTTAGGCAGATTGGGGGTGTTTTAGAGAAATTTGGAGGAGTCCTAGTTGCCCTGCATTCGTCACTGGGACACCCAAAAGAAAAATAACAATCCAGTATTTATAGCTATTACAGAGGATTATTTTGATGATTTTAAAAAAGTGACGACGTCAGGGAGCACTGCGGCATTCAATTTCAAAAGAATGATGAACAAATGGCAGCAATTTTTTTTGTGCCTACTCCAAAATCTAGTTTTAACCCAAAAAGTTCAATGAGCTATGGGGATAGGTTAATAAATGGGTATTTGATGTTATCAATATTTTGCCAT
>JASGCQ010000063.1 GCA_030054025.1 Phycisphaerales bacterium
AATGTCCATTTGAACTAAACGTCTTTTAAAAACCACCACAAATGTCCATTACACCTCGTTTGCTTATTCTTTGCCCATATTACCCTTTAAACAAAAGCATAGATTGAAAGATATTGGTTGCTTGAAAATTGTCTTGCTGGCTAGCGTCTGGACATCAGTGACGGCTGTTCTGCCTGTTTTGTTTTGGCGCGCTTCTGTTCTTCAATTTCCATTTGAGCTGTTGATTCGTTTTGCGTTCTTGCTTGTGCTTTGTTTGGTGTTTGATATTAGGGATATGGAAGTAGATTTAAAAGCTGGAATTTATACATTACCCAATAAAATATGATTGCAAAATACTTATACCTTGATACGCGTATTATTGTTCGTGTTTTTTGCCTTGGCACTCATTCAATACTTTCGCTTTGCACTCTTATCTAGGCTTATTATCAACTTTTTTTCTGCGCTGCTAACGTTTATAGCGATTTGTTTTGTGCGTAAGTACCCGTCTGATTATAACTATATATTACTCCTTGATGGGCAAATGTTGCTCAATGGATTATTGCTCCTAATGATTTAGTTTAAAACCACTTTTTTCTTTTGAAATAGATGAGCATACTGATTGGTATCAGTAACATAGCGGCTACCGAAAAGTAAAACCCTCTTTGGTCGTGCAGTAAAGGGATGCGCTCGAAATTCATGCCAAAGATGCCCCCGATAACAGTTGCTGGTGCCAGCAGTAAAGATACCATCGTGAAGATTTTCATCACCTCATTCATCTTGAGGTTGATTTGGTTCATGTACAAATCTTGTATGTTGCCGAGCATATCTCTAAGGTTTTCACAATTGTCGTGAGCTTGGATAATATGGTCGTGTATATCTTTAAAATATTTGGTATTTCTGTCTGCTATTATTTCGTTTTCGGTTCGTAAAAATCCGCTGATGAGCTCTCGAACGGGTGTAATAGCCCTTTTCATAATCATCACCTCTTTGCGCACTTGGCTGATAGAGCGCATGACACCTTGTTCTTGATTGCTCAGCAACAATACTTCGATATATTCTATTTGGTCGCTTAGTTTTTCGAGAATGCCAAAATAGCTATCTACAATCACATCTAGCATTGAATAACAAAGAAAGTCTGCGCCCTTTTCGCGTATCCTTTGGCTGCTGTTTCTAAGCCTATTGCGCAAGGGGTCAAATACATCGCGTAAGGCATCTTCTTGAAAGGATAATAGAAAATTATTTCCTACTACAATACTCACTTGCTCTAATTCGATTGACTTAGTTTCATCGTTGAAATATACCATGGGCAACAAACAAAACAAACGGTCTTCTACCTCGTCCATTTTGGCTCTTTGCCCGAAGCTCAAGATATCTTCGGTGAGTAGGGGATGCACTTTGAAATAATTACACAAGTCTTCTACTTCTTCTTTGTGCAAGCCATCGGCATTGATCCAAGTGATTTGATGTTGTGCTGTAATGCTGTTCCAGTCTAATGTGCTTTTGGATTGAAATTCGTTAATTGCTTTATCGTCGTAGTTGAAAACAGAATAAACTGCTTCGATGCGGGTCGTCCTTTTTTCGGGAATACTGGCAGGGTCGTATTCTATCCTTTTCTTTTTCGGAAGAGAAATTTGAGGCAAATATTGCTTCATCTTGTTTTTGTTGCTGCCCATATCCTTTTATAAAACGTATTGCAAAAAAATAATCCCTGCAAGAAGTTAGCATTTGCAGGGATTATTAAAAATAGAATGTTTCGGGAAATTATTGCTTCACAAAAGCAGCCGTTTGTTGTTCAGAACCTTTAACGATACGCAAATTATAGATGCCCGGAGTCAAGCTGCTCACATCTATGCTGCTTTGAGATTGTTTGCTGATAAGTACTCTGCCCACAAGGTCAGAAATGCTGACAGCATATTCGCCGCTCAAGCCTTCCAAGGTCAATACATTGTTAGCTGGGTTGGGATAGATTTTGCTAATCAGATTTGTATTTTGTTCGTTGATGGCAGTTGTGTTTTCAGTAAAGGTATTGCTCACTTGTGCAGCTACTGCATCGCCAGTTGTTCTATTGTCTCCATTTACTGCATTGATGATAGAATAAAAGGTAACACTGTCTTGCCCCGCAGCTGGTGCCGTCCAATCGAAAGTAACTGTATAGGTAGCAGTTCCTGAAGACACTACACCAGGTAATGCTGCGGTTTGTTCTAATATACTTCTTCCTGAAACAGCATCAATAGAGGTACTGGCAGGGTTATTACTGATTGTTCCTATATTTGTTTTAGTGACACCTAAGGCACAAATTTGGAATCCAAATTTGGGTAATGCCCCGCTATTGGTACCGGTTAAGGTAACCGTATAAACTTTAAGAGGAGTGTATTTTCCAGTAGTTACAGTAGTGCCAGATACTTTGTCAACAAGTGTTACACCGCTGTTTATAGATGCTGCTGTATTTAAGGCATGGCAACCACTCCTGCCGCAAGACGAGGTGCTCATGGCTCCAGTACAGTCGCCAGCGGCTGTAGTAGCTGGACGACTTGGGTAACTACACAAGGTGATATAAGCAACACCTAGGCTTAGAGAAAGCAGTAAAGATTTTTTAAACATAATTTTGAGTTTTAGTTTTTGAATAGAATTAATTAAATTGTTTTCTAGCGTTTATCTTTGCACTATTATGGGGCATAAAAAACTTATTCGCTTTAAAGCCGTTGATAATTTTGCTAATGTAAAACAATATCCTAGAAATATGCTCAACAACTGGCATATTTTTTTTAATAATAAAAATTCTATAACATTAGAATTAGCTTGCGGAAAAGGGGAGTACAGCGTAGCATTAGGCAGAGAACACCAAAATCGAAATTTTATTGGGGTTGATATCAAGGGTAATCGTATCTACAATGGAGCTAAAATTGCTTTGCAAGAATCTTTGACGAATGTAGCATTTGTGAGAGGGCAAATTGATCATTTAAGAGAATATTTTGGAGAGACCGAAATAGATGATATTTGGATTGTTTTTTCAGACCCATTTTTGCGGAAGCCCAAGAATAGACTCACGCATCCTCGCTTTCTCTTCATCTATCAGCAGGTGATGAAAAAGGGAGGTGTTATCAAGCTCAAAACAGACTCCAAAGAGCTCTATGATTTTACGCTTGAAACTATAGCCGAACAAGGTTGCACCATAGTAGAAAATATTGCGGACATTTATGGCAAGGGAATGGCTACAGGACCATTGGCTATACAAACCTTTTACGAAAAAATGCACCTAGCAGAAGGGCGAACTATTTACTACCTCTCCTTCACCTTGCCAAAAAATACGATAGTGGTACCCCAACGCAAAGCCAAAATTGAAGAACAACTTGAAACAGAGTCTTGAGCAGGAATATTATTTTTTGCCCGATGGTCGCCTAGTATTTACCGAGCATTATCACAGAATGCGTGGTTATTGCTGCGCTTCGGGCTGTAGGCACTGTCCTTATGATTATGTTAATGTCCCCAAACCTAAAAGAAGCCTTTTGATACAAAAAAAAAAGAAAAATGAAACCAATCAATAACGACAAGGTAGAAGTGTACGAGCTTATCTTTGAAATTGTAAGATTGGTGCCCAAAGGTCGTGTAACCTCTTATGGTGCAATTGCTGAATCTATAGGATTGCGTTCAGGAGCAAGATTGGTGGGCTATGCTATGAATCTGAGTCATAAAGTGAGCCCAAAAGTACCCGCACATAGGGTAGTGAACAGCTCGGGTGTTCTGACTGGAAAGTTTCATTTTGGACCTCTTGAAAAAATGCAACAGTTATTGGAAAAAGAAGGGGTTGTTGTCAAAAACGATAAAGTAGTAGGTTTCAAAGAAATATTTTGGCATCCCAAAATGGAGTTGTAGGTTTGATAAAATTGGCATAGTTTTTGAATACTATGTACACAATGAACCTGAACTATAAAATGATTACAAATTTTTACAAGCAAGGTGCTATAGCACTGCTTTTATGGGCGTTCTTATATTCGTCTTGCGGCGAAAAACAAATGGAAATCCCCACCGAAAAAATCAACGAAGTATTCCAATCCTCCAATTTTTCGCAAGAAGAATTTACGACACAATTGAAAACACTGTTGCCCCCTATTGATACGAATATTGATAGCACTTTTAAACAAGGGATTACTTCTTTGACAAAAGCATTTGCCTTAGCTTATCAGCTCAACGATTACAAAGCCATCTGGATAGATAAAGATTTAAAATGCGAAAGGGCAAATTCATTGCTTGCCGAATTGGATAGTCTTCGTTTTGAAGGTATAGACAGGGAGCATTATCAGTATTCGCTTTTGAAAGAGGAGCTTAAAAAAGCTACTGATACCAAAGCCTCCTTGTCGGATCTCATTAGCTTTGACACCCTTTGCACCAAAGCCTATTTGTTGGCTTCGCACGATTTGCTTTTGGGCATTATCAGCAGCAAAAAAGGCGATACACAGTGGCATCATAGCAATGACAGTGTTTGGAAAGCGTATTCGGCAGTAGCCGCTATTGGCAAATCCCATCAATACAGTAGCCTGAACGAATATAAAAGCAAATGGGGCGTATATGCCATTCTTAGAGAGGCGAGCAAACACTATTCGTCCCTCAAAGAAAATGCCAAACTCCTAGCCCTCAAATCGGAATTGAATATCAGTACAAGCGATAGTTTGCTTACGGCGTTAATACAGGAAGAAATGCCTTGGTTGAGTGCTGGAGAAAATGATAGCTTAACGGCAACACAGCAGTTGATACGAGGTTATCAGTATTATTTTGCTCAGCGGTTGACCGGCAAATTGGATAGCCCTACATATAGAAGAATGCAATTGATGCCAGATGCCGTGCTTAAGCAAATTGCGGTCAATCAAGAACGTTTGCGCTGGATGAATCAAAACTCCGAAGCTACCAATATAATTGTGCCACTGGCGTTGATGGAGATGTTTTTGACTAGAGACAATCGCACCGTGCTACACATGCGCACCATAGTGGGCAAACCTTCGCGCCCTACGCCATCATTGAATGCGCCTATGGTCAATGTGGTCATTAATCCGCCATGGGGAGTGCCACCTACTATTTTAAAAAATGACGTAGTTCCGGGATTAATGAAGCGAGGAGGAGCCTACTTGGCAAGAAAAGGACTCAAGGCCTATGACCGTCATGGTAATGTGGTGAATTCGTCTTTGATAACGGGTACCAATTATAAAAGATACTCTTATAAACAATCTCCAGGTGCTCGAAACGCATTAGGTGTCATCAAGTTTAATTTGCCCAACAAATGGGATATTTACTTACACGACACTCCACACAAAGAAGATTTTCCGAATAGAAACAGGGCTAAAAGTTCGGGTTGTATTCGACTACAAAATCCTAGAGATTTGGGGGCGTATATCCTCAACGAAATGGAAGGGAATGCCCAACTGACTCGTAATGATATTGATACTATTGTATTGACTAGAAAAACACAATATCACAATTTGAAAAACAGGATTCCAGTTCATATTGTATATCTCACTACCTACAATGACAGCACTGACAGCCATCTTCGAATCTTGGATGATATCTACAAACGCGATGTAATTCTGTTCAATAAACTTTAATGAAAAGAATTTTTCCTCCATTTTCGACTATATTTGCGCTGCTAATAGAATGACACAGGACACATCACACCATAACGAGCATTGGACCGAAGTAATACAACCTCAAAGTAGTCTTTTTGATTTACAAATAAAGGAGGTTTGGCGTTATCGCGATTTGTTGATGCTGCTTGTTCGTCGCGACTTCGTAGCTACTTATAAGCAAACCATTCTTGGGCCTATCTGGTTCTTTTTGCAGCCCTTATTGACTACGATTACTTTTGTATTTGTTTTCAAGGGTATTGCAGGAATTGATACAGGGACGGTTCCTGCCTATGCCTTTTATATGGCAGGCACTACACTTTGGAATTATTTTGCAGATTGCCTCAACAAAACCTCTACCGTATTCAGGGATAATGCAGCCGTTTTTGGTAAAGTGTATTTCCCACGATTGATTATGCCCCTCTCCATTGTGGTGAGTAATCTCATTAAGTTAGGCATTCAATTTGTTTTGTTTTTAGCTTTTTGGGGCTATTACTTCTTTACTACAGATAAGATTGCTCCCAATGAAACAATCTTATTGTTGCCCGTTTTAATTTTAATCATCGGCGGGCTTGGTTTGGGTTTTGGTATGATAGTGAGTGCCATGACCACTAAATACAGAGATTTAGTGTTTTTACTCACCTTTGCCGTACAGTTGTTGATGTATGCTACTCCTGTAATCTATCCTATCAATTCTCTGGATATAAAACCGAATGTCAAATCAATCTTGATGCTCAATCCAATGTCGCATGTAATAGAAACTTTCAGGTATGCATTTCTGGGTGCAGGCGGAGGCTCCTTCTCATGGGGTGGTTTGATATACGCCGCTGTATTTACCATAGTCGTAGTGATGTTGGGCACTGTCATCTTCAATAAAGTAGAAAAAAGCTTTATGGATACGGTATAAAATATGGGTAGGTTTTTCAAAAAAACAAAACAAATTATTTCAAGCCTCTTTCTAATTACAGCAGCATCCTGCCCTAATGTTGCAACCCTTTATTCCAAGCATCTCATTATACTTCTGGAGGGCAGTATATTATTTCCTCAAGTAATTGCTTTACTTAGTCAATTGTTGATTGGGCTCCAAAATCAAAATAGTTAAATTGAAATCATATTTTATAGGACTGTAATTATAATTATTACCCCAAGCTACCTTAACAAGGCTTGTATATAAAGCAGTCTTTTTAAAGCCAGTTATAGATGTTCTGATGGGATATATGCCAAAAATTATTTAGGAGTATGGCGTTGAAACAAAAGAACCGATATTTACTCAAAATCAAAGTCCTTTTTATGAGGATTAGAATTTACATTTGCCGAAATTACTGCAAAGCGAATGGCATTAGCACCTGAGCAGATGGAATTGCTGGAACAATTCGAGCATTTTTACGAAGCAAAAGATAGAGAGCAATTGATTGCATTACTAGACGAGCAACAAATCAGCGATATTGCTGACTTGCTGAGCGAAGAGTCGGATTATGCTTTTACTGCATTTGATTTAATGCCTATTCATCGCTCTGCCAGCGTTTTTAAAATCTTAGACCAACAGGTACAAGAAGATGTCATCAAAGAGTTGCCGCCGCAAAAGGTAGCTGAAGTGCTCAATGAACTTCCTGCCGATGACCGTACTTCTTTTTTGGAAGAATTGCCCAGCAATACGGTAAAAGAACTCATTAAATTGTTGGATCCTGAAGAGCGTCGTAAGACGCTCATCTTGTTGGGATATAAAGAAGGTTCTGTTGGGCGTTTGATGACCCCCGATTATATTGCAGTGTATGAGAATTGGTCGGTACAGAACGTATTGGATTATATCCGCAACTTCGGGATGGACTCAGAAACCATTGATGTGATTTATGTGATTGATGAACAAGGTCGCTTTGTAGATGATGTGCGTATCCGAGAATTTATCTTGCGCAGCCCTACTACTTTAGTGAGTGAAATTATTGACGGTAGATTCATTTCGCTCAATGTAGATGACGACCAAAGTGTGGCGAATGATGTTTTTAAGATGAACAATCGCGTGGCTTTGCCCGTAGTAGATAATAATAATATTTTGTTGGGTATTGTGACGATTGATGACGTATTGTGGATGACCAACGAAGAATATACAGAGGATATTCAAAAAATCGGAGGTACCGAAGCTTTGGATGAACCTTATTTGGATATCGCTATTTCAAAATTAGTTCGTAAACGTGCGGGTTGGTTGGTATTGCTCTTTATAGGAGAAATGTTGACCGCAACGGCGATGCAATTTTTTCAGGGAGAAATAGAAAAGGTAGTAGTGCTTTCTTTGTTCATTCCATTGATTGTGAGTAGTGGTGGTAATAGTGGCTCTCAGGCATCTACACTTATTATTCAAGCTATGGCACTTGGCGAAGTAACTATTAAAGATTGGTGGCGTGTGATGCGCCGCGAATTGATTTCGGGTTCTTTGTTAGGCCTTATATTGGGTGCGATTGGTTTTATCCGTATTGCTATTTGGCAATCACTACACTTTTATAATTATGGCGAACATTGGGTATTGGTAGCCTTTGCAATTTCCTTCTCTGTGATGGGTATTGTTTTGTGGGGTAGTTTGATGGGCTCTATGTTCCCAATTATTCTCAAGCGTTTAAAATTAGACCCTGCTGCTTCTTCTGCTCCGTTTGTGGCTACCATGGTAGATGTTACCGGAGTTGTCATTTATTTCTCCATGGCATATTTGTTCTTAAAAGGTACTTTGCTCTAATGAAGGTTTATTATGGTACAGATGCCTTGCCTCAATGGAAAAATGTCGTATTGACGATTGGTACTTTCGATGGTGTACACCAAGGTCATAAAAGTATTTTGGAATCGGTGGTGCGAGAAGCCAAAGGCATTTCGGGAACTAGTATCCTCATCACCTTCGACCCTCACCCGCGCAAATTAATTTTCCCCAACAAATCGCTCAAACTACTCTCTACACTAGAAGAAAAATTAGGATTGATTGCCGAAGCGGGTATTGATGTCACAGTGGTGGTTCCCTTCACAATGGCTTTTGCCGCACGTTCAGCACAAGATTACATACAAGACTTTTTATTGCGATTATTTCGTCCTAAGTTGATTGTAATTGGCTACGATCATCATTTTGGTCATGACCGTACAGGAGACATCAACATGTTGCAATACTATACTGACCAACACCATTATGCAGTAAAGGAGATATCAGCGCAACTCATAGCTGATGCTGCGGTAAGCTCGACGCAGGTGCGTAAAGCGATACAGTCAGGCGATATCAGTATTGCCAATCGTATGCTGGGATGGGATTATAGCATAAAAGGTAGGGTAGTGTATGGTACTCAACTTGGGCGAACGATTGGTTATCCAACAGCCAATATTGCGCATATTGATGAAGATAAAATCTTGCCCAAACAAGGTGTTTATGCCGTCCGGGTTAAACTTTCTGGGCAATTGTACGGAGCGATGCTCAATATTGGAATAAATCCTTCTATTACACACGATAATCAGTTGAAAATCGAAGTGCATATCTTTAATTTCAATCAAGATATTTACAATCAAGAAATCAGCATCCAATTTATAGAACGCCTCCGTGATGAGCAAAAATTCAACACGCTTGATGGGTTAAAGGAGCAATTGGCGATAGACCAAAAAAAAGCAAATTCAGTTTTAGAATCCTAGTCCTAAACTGAATTTGCCGAAATGTAAATTCTAAACTCTTATTAGCCTAGAAATAAAACCCTAAACGAAGCGCAAAATTGTTTAGACGCGTATTGCCGTCTGTAAAAGAAGGTAGTCCATTGTATTTTGTAGGGTCGGTAATATTTGGGGCAAATCCGTTGTTGAAGAAAAAGCCCACATAAGCATCCATTTTTTTATTGATGGCGTATTGCGTGCCAATACCAATATTCATCTGAAATACGATAGGTGCAATTGCTCCTACACTACCTGTTATTTTTTCTTTTGCATCCGCCTTGTAGGTAGTGTCGCCTTTTGCTACTCTGTGCTGCACCAATTCATAAGTTGCTTTTTTACTGATGTTGAAGCCTAGCGTCAAGCCTACTTGACCAAAAAATGTGAATTTATGAATTGGGTCGGTCTTTAATTTCAAGGCTACAGGAATCTCTAAATATTGTAGTGTATAATTAAAACTTGACTTCAAAACGCCTAAATCAGCAGCTTTGTTATTTTCTGTATTAATTTTTCCGCCGGCACTGTTTACTTGCAGTCCAGTAGCAATGGTATAATTCTCAGTGAAATTATAATCAGCCATTAATCCATAAGTAATGCCCACTTTATCGCCACCACTCTTTTGTGACTGATCTCCATCTTTGGCAGCCGAAGGGCGCATCCAAGAAAGGGTAGGGGATGCGTACACCCCGAATCTGACTTTTTTAAGGTTGTCAGAAACTTCTATTGGGGGGGGCTGATTGCGCAAAAGTGGCTGCCGAAATGCTGCATAATGCGATTAAGCTGAGTAATAATTTTTTCATTTGTTTCGTTTTTATCTATTAGTGAACTGAATTCCAAAAAATGTGCCACAAAAAGTATCCTTGTGCTTATTTTTGCGCAAGAATAACAAAAAATAAATCTAGCTATAATATGCCCAATACCTTAACAGTCAATAGGTCAAGATGTATCAATAGTATCCTTTTTTCGGTACTGATTTGCTCCCTTATTTCGTGTACAAACACAAGCGAAAAACTACCCGATGTAAGCCATGTAAAGGTAGTGCTTAAATCACAGAGATTAGACAGAGATTTAATAAGCATCGATACCAATCAAATTGCACAATCACTGGTAGGCTTGGAACAACAATATCCAGATTTTTTCAATTTTTATTTAGATACGCTCTTGCATCTGGATATTCATAGAAATTATGTGGATGCCAATCCTGCTATCAGCGAGGGTTTACATAGTTTTTTGACGTACAAAGACTATCGCAATTTGTTTGACACTGTTGCTGTGCATTATCCTAATACAAGTGATATAGAAGCAAATTTGAACAAAGGCTTTCAATACCTGCAACATTATTATCCAAAATATAAAACCCCTAAAATTGTTTATTTCATCTCAGGACTAGGCAATTGGGGGGTAGTGAGCTATGATGGAGTAATGGGTATTGGTTTGGACATGTTTTTGGGTGAAAAATATCCGTTTTATGCTTCTGTAGGACAACCGGAATATATGTACATCAATTTTCGTAAAGAATCTATCGCACCTGCAGTGTTTAGTACTATTTACAATGACTTTCACCCCTTCGAAGATCAGAATAAAACCTTACTGGAAATGTTGATTCAAAAAGGTAAGCAGCAGTATTTTGTAGAAAAAATGCTCCCCTTCGTGTCTGCGGAAGATAGAATTGGCTATACAAACAAACAATTGGAATGGTGCACAGCAAATGAGGCTATGATTTATAATTTTTTCCTCAACAACCAACTTCTTTTCGAAAAAAACTGGTCGAAAATGAGGCGTTTTGTTAGTTATGGTCCTAATACTACAGGAATGCCTGCAGAAAGCCCCGGTAACATAGGCACATGGCTAGGCTTGCAAATCGTAAAGGCTTTCGTAAAAGAAAATTCTGAGATGACTTTAGAGCAAATATTTGCAGAGAAAAATGTGGAACAGTTTTTACGAAAAGCGAAGTATAAACCTAAAAATTAATTTTATACTTAAACAAAACAAACAATAGATGGTAAAACCTTTATTTCGCATTATCATTATGCACATTGGCTTCGCAAGCGCAAGTAAATTACTGATGCAAACAAAGTAAAACCTAAATTGACCGATTTACCTGCTAAGGATACTACTTATTGGACCTATGGCGGTGTTTTAAGATTGGTGGCATCCAAGCTATTTTGCACAAATGGGCAGCAGATAGCAGGTGGAGAGGATTCGATTCATTTACTGTCAATTGCAGCAAGAGCAACCCTTGTCGGTTCTACCTATACTAGCTTAAGCCTTCAAAGCGCATGTGGTGTTTCTTATGGCAAAACCAGCCGTTTTGAGTTCGGTGGATATTTTTCCGCACGCTACTTCACCGATATCAGCAAAGTAGTCAGTTTCCGTACTCGTCTCGATTTATTTTGCAATTACCTTGCTAAGGACGTAAAAGATGCTGCCAGAAATGTGGTTCGTAAAGACAATCTGGGTAATATTACCATGCATTCGGACAATTTGATGACCTTCAAATTCAACAAACACCTCAATGTTTCTGTTGGTTTGGTGATGGTATATCGCAATGCCATTCCTTATTCCACAACCTAAGTAGATGTGTTCGGTAAAGTTCAAGACAAAAATGAACCTTTCCAAGGTTTGGGTTGGATGCAAATACGTCGAAATACTCAATTTGGCATAGAATACACATTGCCATTGCGTAAGAAGTAGAGCAAAAGCAAATAAAACATCATTCCTATTAAAATCTAAAATAAATTTGCGGCTGCAATACTTATATTGCAGCGGTTTATTATTTTAGAAGTTCCTGAAAAATTTATGTCCGAAACCTACCAGATAAAACTACCCCAGTTTGAAGGTCCATTTGATTTGCTGCTCTTCTTTATAGAGCGCGACGAGTTGGATATATATAACATCCCTATATTTTCTTTAACTAAAGATTTTCTTGCGTATATCAATCAAACTGAAATCTTGGACATAGAACTCGCAAGCGAATTTATTTTGTTTGTTTCTACGCTCATGCGCATCAAAGCTAAAATGCTGTTGCCTAGAAGAGAAGTGGATGTACATGGTAATGAAATTGATCCTCGGCAAGAATTGGTAGACAAACTGTTGGAGTATAAGCGTTATAAAGAGGCTTCTGCCGAAATGGTATTGATGGAGGCAGAGCGTCAATTGCATCAAAAGAGGGGAAACATCAAAGCAGAATTAGTAGCTTTGAGCGATGAGTATAGTGAAGGTACAGAGATACAAACTGTTTCTTTATACAAGCTCATGAGTTCGTTTGAGCGTTCCATGAAAAAATTCAATGAGCGTAATAATAAACCCCAACATGTAGTTGTCAAGTACAATTACACACTCGAGGGGCAGCGTTCTTATTTGCTCAATAGAATGCAGGAACAAAATCAAGTAGCTTTCGAAAATTTATATGCCGAATGCGACAATCGCATCCATGCCATTTTTACTTTTCTAGCCATGCTAGAACTGATACAGCAGAAATTTTTTAATATTCTGATTGGTAATGGACGCAATAATTTTATCATTGAATGGAATCCGAATAGGAATGATGAGCTGACTGAAGATAATGGCGAAACACCACAATCGGATGATATTAATTAATACAATCAATGAAACCCTTCGCCGAACTTAAAATCGTTTTTTTTGGTACTCCCGATTTTGCTGTAGCATCATTGGCAGCCTTAGTAGCCGAAAAATTTGATGTAGTAGCTGTAGTTACAGCCCCCGACAAGCCTGCGGGTAGGGGTTTGCAGATGCACAGTACTCCAGTAAAGGTATTTGCTGATCAACACCAAATACCCGTTTTGCAACCTGCCAAACTGAAAGCCCCTGAATTTATTGATACCTTGAGCCAACTGAATGCCGATTTACACATCGTAGTCGCTTTTAGAATGTTGCCCGTGCTGGTTTGGGATATGCCCCCCATGGGTACTATTAATGTTCATGGTTCCTTACTACCCCAATACAGAGGAGCGGCCCCTATCAATTGGGCAATTATTCATGGTGCTCAAGAAACAGGTGTTACCACTTTCAAATTGAAACATGAAATAGATACCGGCAATATCTTGTTGCGTAAAAAAATAGCCATTTTGCCCGAAGATAATGCCGGCAGCATTCACGACAAATTGATGCAAGCTGGTGCACAGTTGTTGCTAGAAACGGTTCGTGCGCTTGCGGCAAATACGCTAACAGAATTGCCTCAAGACAGCATTGACGAACCATTAGTACATGCACCAAAAATTTTCAAAGAGGATATGCGTATCCATTGGGATAGAGATGGACAATCTATTCTTAACCTCATCAGAGGATTGGCTCCTTATCCTGCCGCTTTTGCAATATTGGATGCTAAGAATATCAAGGTATATGATGCCTATGTAGAACAAGCCGATTTAAGTGTAGCCATTGGCGATTATGAAACCGACCATAAAACATACCTTCGATTTGCCTCAAAAGATGCATGGGTCTATATCAAAGAATTGCAACAAGAGGGAAAAAAAAGAATGGATATTGAAGCCTTTTTGAGAGGTTTTAGAAGTTCAAAAACGATTTGAGCAATATGCTTCCGTAAAATCAGATAAGACACTTACCATAAATTTTTAAGCCATGAATGCGAGGGGATTATCTGTAGATGAATTTTATAAACAGAGTAAGAACGCACTCATTATTGACGTTCGCTCACCTATAGAGTTTTTCAAAGGACACCTTCCTAATGCCATTAATATCCCACTTTTTGAAGATACGGAACGGGCAGAGATAGGTACTTTGTATAAGCAACAAGGCAAAGACACAGCGGTGACTAGAGGATTGGAAATAGTATCGCCTAAAATGGTTGCGTTTGTTAATCATGTCAAAACCTTATCGAAAAATAAAAAAGTATTTGTCTATTGTTTCAGAGGGGGAATGCGGAGTAATAGTTTTGCATGGTTGATGAATACTGCGGGCTTGGATGCTTGTATATTGATAGGAGGCTACAAAGCTTTTCGTCATTATGTTTTAGGCTCGTTTGAGCATCTGCGAAAAATTGTTTTGCTTGGTGGTAAAACAGGTAGCGGCAAAACGGATATCCTCAAACAGCTTCATCTACATGCTTTGCAGACCCTTGACTTAGAAAAAATAGCCCACCATAAAGGTTCTGCTTTTGGTGCCATCAACGAATCGAAACAAAATCCGCAACAGATTTTTGATCACGAATTATTTGAAGAGCTATTTTCGTTGCATCCTAATAAGTGGATAGTTTTCGAAGATGAATCTCAAACAATTGGTTTTAATAAACTGCCACATCCTTTGTGGTTGCAAATGAAAACGGCACCAATTGTAAAAATAGAAATCCCTTTCGAACTAAGAGTGCAAAAACTGGTTGACGATTATAGCACCACTAATATCGCCGCTTTGAAAGATTGTGTATTGAAAATTTCAGAGAAATTAGGACCCACAAACACTAAAAAGTGCTTACAGCATTTAGATGCGCATGAATTGGCAGATGTAGCAAGCTTGTCTTTATTGTACTACGACAAAGCCTATGAGCATTTATATAAAAATAAAACCCAGCCCATAACACTTCTCGAATCGGATACTATAGATGCAGCAGTCAATGCCCAGAAAGTAAAAAAAGTAATTGAACAGTTAAACTAATGTCGTCAATGGTCATAAAACTAACACAATATAGCAAGGCATCAGGTTGCGGTTGTAAGATTGCACCTGCGGTACTGGAGGAAATATTAAACGGATGTAAGCAGAGCCTTGTATTCCCCAATCTTTTGGTGGGCAATGATACTAAAGACGATGCAGCGGTTTATGAGTTAGCCGATGGAAATTGTGTTATCAGCACGACCGATTTTTTTACACCGATAGTGGATGATGCATTTGATTTCGGAAAAATTGCGGCTTGCAATGCTATTAGCGATGTCTATGCAATGGGTGGAAGACCGCTGATGGCAGTCGCTATTTTGGGTTGGCCAGTGGATAAAATACCCCTTGACCTAGCCCAACAAGTGATAAAAGGAGCACAAGAGATGTGTACACAAGCGGGCATTCCTCTTGCAGGCGGACATAGTGTAGATACTCAAGAACCTTTATTTGGTCTGGCTGTTACAGGTCTCGTAGCCAAACAGCACATCAAAAAAAACAACACCGTTCAAGAAAATGATGTACTATACCTCACCAAACCGCTAGGTATTGGTATATTAAGCACTGCACACAAGAGAAGCTTACTCAGCGAAGCCGACTATCAAATATTATTGGAACATACTACAAAATTAAATGTTATCGGATCCCAAATTGCTTGCTATCCGCAAGTATCTGCCATGACCGATGTTACGGGTTTTGGCTTTGCCGGACATCTATTAGAAATGCTATCAGGTACGTCATATTCTGCCCAGATACATAAATCCGCAGTGCCTATGATAGATGCTGCACGCCAGTATATACAACAATTTGTTTTTCCAGATAATACCACACGCAATTTTAAGGCACAGTCGCCTCTTATCGAAGGGATGAATGGCTTAGAGTTTATCAGCTTTTGCGACCCACAAACCTCGGGTGGTCTATTGTTTAGCGTTCATCCTTCTTTCGAAACGGAAATGGATACCTTATTAAATAAGCAGCAGCAATATTTTGCCAAAATAGGAACGATTATACCCCAAAAAGAAAAACAAATAGTTTTTGTTGACTAATTGTATAGTTTCACAACATTGTTGATGGCATATTCCAGTCCTTGTGGCGTAG
>JASGCQ010000064.1 GCA_030054025.1 Phycisphaerales bacterium
CATAATATCTTATATAGCAAAAATCGTGCCAAAGTGTTGTCGAATTGGTATAATTCGCCAACATGGCAAAGCCAAAACGTTGGGCAAGTTTATGAAAAGACAAACAGACGGAAAACGACTGATGAGAGAAGCACTAAAGGATAATTTTTATAGTTTATAAAAAATATTTTTAAATTGACAAATATTGTTGTTTGAGATGATTTGAAATTAGGGCGTTTGCTACCTTGAAAGCATTGCTATTGCTCAAAAGTTGATAGTGATTTGAAAACAGGGGGGCTTTTTCTTTTGGATACTTTTTGGTTGGAATATTAAGTTTTGTTCACTTTCTTTTCTGTTTATATTTTTCTATGATGGCTACTTTAGTCCGTATCAATATTCTTTGTTTGGTTGCAGCAAAATTGAGAAAGGGTGACCCAATGGCCACCCTTAATTGTGAAATTTATCTAGGACAACAGTAATTTAGAATTTCCTTATTGCAATACAAAACGTATTGGTACATGGAAATATACTTTTACTGCTTTACCGTTATTTTTCCCAGGAGTCCAGCGCGGCATTCCTGCAACTACTCGCTTCGCTTCTTCGTCCATACCAAAACCTAATGGTCTTTGTACATCAACACTAGAGATAGAACCGTCTTCGTTGACTACAAATTTAACACGAACTGTTCCTTGCTGATTGGCTGCGGTTGCCTTTTCCGGATAATTGATATGGTCTTGCAAATATTTGTTGAGTGCAGCCTCTCCACCAGGGAATTCGGGCATTTGCTCTACCAGCTTAAAGATTGCAGGAGGAGCAGGAGCTGCTTCTACTACACCCGTACCTGTACCTGGATTGTCCACAATACCGGGGTCTATACCATTAACATCACCAGCTTCAGTTTTCAAACCAGCGGCAGCTTCTTTCAAGTCTTTTTGCTCAGCAGGTTTTTCTTCCTCTTTTACCTCTTCATCTTTCTTAATTTCGGGAGGGGTGAACTGCACCGTAGGCTTCACCGGTGGTGGTGGCTCGCTAGGTGGTGGCGGAGGTGGTGGTTTAGTTTCATCTATTGGCGGTGGCTCTGCCAACTTTACTTCAATAGGAGGAGGTGGTGGAGGTGTCGCTTTTTTGGCGCGATTGGCAAAAACGTTATAACCAATGGAAATAAGACCAAAAGCCAAAATAGCAATACCCGATTTTTTCATTCGGTCTGCATATCTTCTGCGCAAATCGTAGCCTCCATAGTTTTTATTCCGACCATCAAATACGATGTCGAGATAATCTGATTTGAGTATTTTATTAATATCCATTGTGCTTTTCTTTCTTAATTAAGAAGCAAAAATATTTTTCAACCAGCTATTTACTGGCGTTTGCAGCCTCAGTGAGTGCTATAAATTCTTTATCTACAGGCGATATATCTACTACCGCATAAACCTGAATGCCATTGATAGACATCTCGTCAATAATGTTGACAAAATCTTCGTAGGTACTGTTATCATCTGGTTTAATCAATACGGTAGTTTTATCAGTTGCTGTCAAACCTCCGGATCTGACTAAAGCATCCACTTTAGCTTTTTTGTCAATAATTGCTTGACGAATACCCCCTGGCGTTTTGAAGGTGGTTACTTCTACTTTAGGAGGATTCGCAGCATCAGAACCTATGCCTTCATAATAATACACACGATGTTCTTTACTAAGCAGGATGGTCAAAGCGGTACTTTCTTTTACTTTACTTGGGGGGGTAGGTTGAGTGCTATCCTTAAAAGGCATATTTATTTCCATCGTCTTTGGTTTAGACATGGTAGTGGTAAATATGAAAAAGGTAATCAATAAGAATCCTAAATCCACCATTGGGGTAAGATCTACACGTGTGGAGAGCTTCTTGCCTTTCTTGACCCCGCCTTTCTTATGCCCTCCACCACTGGAGGTATCTAATTCAGCCATTTGAAATAAGCTTTATTGAGTGAATAATATTGTTGTTTCGCTATTGCTAGCCGTTTTGTTTACTTAGCAGCAGTAGTCTTTTCAGGTTCTGCGGCAAAGGTTCCGGGAGGAATGGCTTTCAAATTGGTAATCAAATTGAATTTGAAAATTTTCCATCCTGCCAAGGTCGCAATGATTTTATGTACTTCGGGATAAGCAGCTTTACCATCTGCCTTGATACAGATACGCAGTTTAGGGTTGTTGTTTCGCGCACTACGAATCCACATCGCCAACTCGTTGTTTGGATTGGAAACACTGGCATCGGTAGGCACTCCTGTAGTCGTCTTATCGTACTCTTGGCGCGTATTGCCATCGGCTGCCAAGTAAGATTTCATCTGATTGAAAGGAATACCGATAGAGCCGCCTAAAGCAAAGTTGTTCATTTCTGCCTCTGTAAGTCCTAAGTCTTTGTAAGTGTTCATATCCTCAATCAAGCCTTTACGCTTGTTTTTATTATCAATTGAGAAAAACACGCGACCTTTTTCATCAACGGTAATCATCATGATATTTACGTCGGGCAAGATTACTTGAGAGATAGAAGATGGTGTCACCACCACAACAGGCTCATCCGGCTTAAATTTTGTTGCCAACATAAAGAAAGAGAGCAGCAAAAATGCTACGTCGCACATCGCCGTCATGTCAATGTGGGTACTCTTTCTGGGCATTTTTATTTTCGGCATATTATTTGTTTTATCGTCTTCAACTAAAGGTTACACATAGAGTAAGAGTCTGCCTCGCTCTGAATTCCATAAAAAGAAATCAATTATTTTTTTGAACAAGGCTAGTAATCCTTCCTACTATTTGTAGTTAGCTGCAAAACTTTGAGTCAAAGTAAAGCCACTTTCGTCAATACCGTAAGTGATACCGTCAATAATTGTTGTAAAGAAGTTGTAGGCAATGATGGCGATAAATGAAGTACCAATACCCGTAGCCGTATTGATCAAGGCTTCAGAGATACCACCTGCTAGTGCAGCGGCATCAGGAGCACCTGCAGTATTCATCGCAGCAAATGAACGAATCATACCCAATACGGTACCAAACAGACCCAACAAGGTAGCTGCTGATGCGATGGTAGAAAGGAACACCAAGTTCTTCTCCAGCATGGGCAATTCAAGCGCAGTTGCTTCTTCAATTTCTTTTTGGATGCTGATGATTTTTTGTTCTTTATCCAATTCAGAATTAGAAGCCATTTCGCGGTATTTCAACAATCCGGCTTTCATCACGTTTCCTACAGAACCGCTTTGTTTGTCGCATTCTGCGATTGCAGCATCTACATTTTTATTCGCAAGGTGATATTGTACTTTGCGTACAAATTCGCCCGCAGCCATTTTACCTTTAGCTTTGATAATACACAAGGCACGCTCAATAACGAAAATAACCAGTACAAATAATGTGGACAACAAGATAGGCACAACCCATCCGCCGGCATACATGGTACCCAAGAAGTTTTTTGCTTTGTGTTTGTGTTCGTCTAAAAAGTTGCTCGGACTACCCAAAACGACATAAAATAAGATGTGAGCCAAAGCGATAGCACCTACCACATATAATAGGTTAATCATAAAGCCACTAGTGTTTTTCGGTTTGCCTGCGTTCGCTGTTTTAGGAGCGGCTGTTTTTACATCTGCCATAATTTTTGTTTTTTTAATTTTGGTTTTTACCGTTTAATTTTTATTAAAAATTTTGTTTTGAGTATGCTTGCAAAGATATAGGGGAAGCCCAAAAAAACAACTTTTGCCTAAAAAATTTATTCCTAAGTTAATACCTCCTCAAATAAATATCACAAACACCTAAACGTTTCAATTAATTTTTTTATTGTGCAATAGTAATAGTTAAAATTTAAAGCCTACCCTCATACCCAAATCAAAGTGTAATGATGACTTTTTTATTTGCGCCGTGCCTTCAATTATGTTTGAGTTATCATCCGTGGCATAGGCATAGCGTAACTCATCTTTAAAACGTATTCCCAAACCCGTAAACCACTCAAATACAAATTTATTGTCCCCATATTGTGCACCCCACTGAACCGAAATATCGGTATATCTATCTCTACCCGACTTTGAAAATGAAGTTGAATTGTAACCTTGGTTCTTATAACTATACTGAGACATTACACATTGGATACCAAAATATCCACCATCCATACCTTCCTCATTATAATAGTATTTTGGGTTAACTACAAGATAATAGCTTGGCGAATAGGTGAATTTAGGTCGAGTGTCAAAATCAAATGGATTATTAATAGTCGACATTTTTGTTTCACCCCAACTGTAGATAATATCTTCTTCTTCTGTCAAAGTAGACCAAAATGAATTATCTAAAAACCTACGGAATGTAGGCCCAACACCTACTAATAAAGCAAAATTTTTATACTCTTTTTCAAAACATATTGGAATATTACCTGAAATAAAATTAAGTGCCCCAAATTTAATGGCCATTGAGGATTCTTTATATTTACTTTTTTTACTTTCTTGCTTAGGACTGCGGCCTAATACAATGATACTTTTATTTTGAGCATTAACCTTGGAACAAAGCCCAAGCAACATAAGTGGAAGGATAAAATTTTTCATTTTTAATGATTAAGTTTAAAATAGAATGCTGCGAAAATATACAATGTAACACTTGCATACAAATTTGGAAATAAAGTTTTATTAAAGTACTCTTGCAAAAAATAATCTATGCTTAAGTTTTTTTGTTCTGTAATTCTTTCTCTTTGCATCGTCTTTAGCGCAAATGCTCAAACTATTAGCACGCAGATTTCCGAATCCGAAAAAGGAGGACATCAATTTGATTATAGTGTCAGAACAAAAAATGGTTTTTTGGTACTTAAAACAGATCGTTCCAGAGTCTTTATGTCCACCAAAACAAAGATAGAAACGACCCTATTACTAGTCGATAACGACTTAAATACATTACAAGAAGTACCCTTTGTTGTTCCTGACGCTGATTATATTGGTATACATGGATTGCAAAACATTGGAGGTAAATGCTATTTTTTTTACAATAAACGTCAAAAAAAATCTGATGAAGTTTCTTTTTGTGGCATGCAAATTGACGAAACTGATATCAATAAAAGTAAAGAATTCACTCTCGGTATCTTCAAGACAGAAAGATCAAACCCTAGCTTTCAGTTAAAAGTTGCTCTAGATTCAACTAGTTATTTACTATTTGTTGAGCCCGACCAAAAAAAGCAGGATAATAAAAGTTTTTACTTTGGCGTATTTGATTTGAATCTCAATAAAATTTGGGACAAAAATGTCGAAATGACCACAGGAAGCCGTTACGTTGATATTTATGGTATTACCTGTAAGCAACAAGATAAAGTATTCATTAGCTACAAGCATTATGTAAATGAAATCAAGCGTGAGTCTATAGTTGGCGATGATGGCAGCAGAATTCCTTCATACAAAACTAATATCCTTGTTTTCAAAAAATCAGAAGAAAAACCAACAGATATCCATATAAATCTTGGTGGCAAATTTGTTCATAGCAGCGACATCATATTCAATGCAAAAACCAATAAGGTAAGTATTATTGGCATGTACAAAAATAAAAACAATGGGCATGTAAATGGAGTATACTATACTGAAATGGATGCAGAAACTAATGAACTCACTAAAACTAAAATCACCGCTTTTCCACAAAGCATGGTAGAGCTCATCAAAAAAGATGGTTTTGCATCCAAAAAAGAATCAGATCCGGGTCTATTTATACCCTATGTTGCCTTAGATCCTATCATTCGAGAAAACGGCAGTATTGATTATCTTTTGGAATATCGTTTATTGTCCATCATTACTTACAGTAACGGCAAAACCACCTATACTGTAGTGCGTTATACCTATGGAACTGCTGTAGACGCTCACTTCCAAGATGAAAATGTTACTTTTACTCGAATACCCAAACACCAAATAGAGGAGGGTGATAATTCTCTTTTGTCATTTTATCCCCTGATGTATCACAATAAGCTAATTCTGCTATACAACGATGATAAAGATAATGTTGATAAAGAATTAGAAAAATCACCAGATGCTATTTCTAATTTCAAAAAATCGGTTTTGATGGCTGCATCAATAGATGAAAATAATAAGCTCTCCAGAGACATTATAATGGATGCAAAAAAATCTGATAATTTTGTTACAAGGATTCCAAAAATTCAAAAAATAGACGATAACACCTTAATTTTTACGCAAGCGAGAATTAAACTTATGAGTACTAAAACCCGATACGGTACACTAACCATTAAGTAAAAAAACAAAGTAAATCCTTTGCTTTTTGAAGGTAAAGAAAGAATACCTACAAGAGAACACTTTACCTTTGCCGCAAAGAAAATTAAACTGCATTTCATAATGGTTCGCACAAAAATTAAAGACATCTTACTCGGCGAAAAAGTAGATTATCAGGTGATTGTAAAAGGATGGATTCGTAGTTTCCGAAACAATCAATTTATTGCCATCAACGATGGTTCTTGCTTAGATAGTATCCAAGCCGTCATTTCCTTAGATACAGAGGAACAAATCATTAAAAAAATCAGCAATGGTGCGTCCTTGAGTATCAAGGGTACTGTTGTTGCCTCCTTGGGTAAAGGGCAAAAGGTTGAAATAAAAGTAGAGGATATCGAAATATTGGGCGAATGCTCGGGCGATGAATATCCTTTGCAATTAAAAAATCGACCCAGTCTTGAATTCCTCAGAGAAAAAGCACATTTACGTTTTCGAACCAATGCTTTCGGAGCCGTATTTCGCGTACGACATTCCTTAGCCTTTGCCATTCACCAATTTTTTCATCAGCGTGGCTTTGTGTATATGCACACACCTATCATCACCTCCAGCGACGCCGAAGGTGCAGGCGAAATGTTTAGAGTAACCTCTTTACCCTTCGATAATCCACCACGCAATGAAGATAACAGCATCAATTTTAAAGAAGATTTCTTTGGCAGAAGCACCAACCTTACCGTAAGTGGACAATTAGAAGCCGAATTGGCTGCCATGGCACTGAGTGAGGTTTATACTTTCGGACCTACTTTCCGTGCAGAGAACTCTAATACCGCTCGTCACCTTGCCGAATTTTGGATGATTGAACCAGAAGTGGCGTTCAATACGCTGAAAGAAAATATGGATTTGGCAGAAGATTTTATCAAATACCTCATCAAATTTGCACTTGAAAACAATAGAGCAGACTTAGAATTTTTGGCAACAAGATTGGAAGAAGAAGAAAAGCAAAAGCCACAAAACGAACGCAGCGAAATGGGGTTGATTGAAAAATTGGAATTCGTTTTAAATAATGATTTTGAACGCATTACCTATACACAAGCCATTGACATTTTATTGCAAAGCCCTGCGTATAAAAAGAAGAAATTTCAGTACGATGTAAGTTGGGGTATTGATATGCAGAGCGAACATGAACGTTACTTGGTAGAAAAACATTTCAAAAAACCTGTTATCGTTACCAATTACCCCAAGAGTATCAAGGCATTCTATATGCGCCAAGACGATGATTGCGCTCAGGGTAGAGAAACCGTTGCCGCAATGGATATCCTGGCACCTGGCATTGGTGAAATTGTAGGTGGTAGCCAAAGGGAAGAGCGTTTGGATAAATTAGAACAACGCATGAAAGAAATGCACATCCCTACCGAGGAAATGTATTGGTATTTGGATACACGTCGCTTTGGCACTGCACCCCATGCTGGATTCGGATTAGGATTTGAGCGTATGGTTTTGTTTGTGACGGGCATGACCAATATTCGTGATGTCATCCCCTTTCCACGGACACCCAAAAATGCTGATTTTTAATCCTTGCGCTTTTTCAAGATTATCTCATGCTTATAATAGTATTGTCAAATCCTTTGTAGAATTTACATTTCCTTAATCTTAGTTCGACTTACCTTTGGTTTTCGATTTTCATTTACAAAAAAATAAAAATTATGGCATTTACACTACCGGCATTACCTTTTGGATATGATGCTTTAGAACCAGTTATTGATGCGACAACTATGGAAATACATCATAGTCGCCACCACAAAGCTTATGTGGACAATCTTAACAAAGCCCTTGAAGGCAATGAAGCTGCTGACGGCACTATCGAAAACCTAATGGCAAACATCAGCAAATACCCCGCAGCCGTTCGCAATAATGGTGGCGGACATTATAATCACAGTTTGTTTTGGCGCATACTGTTACCATCGGGCAAAAGTGCTGCCCCAAGCGCAAAACTTGCTGAAGCTATTAACAGTACATTCGGTTCTTTGGATGCATTGAAAGAAAAAATCAGCACCGTAGGTGCTACCCGTTTTGGTAGCGGATGGGCTTGGCTTTGCGTAGCGGCAGACAAATCACTTTGTGTATGTTCTAGCCCCAATCAAGATAACCCTTTGATGGATAATGCAGAGTGTCCTGGTATCCCCATTTTGGGTATTGATGTGTGGGAACATGCTTATTACCTAAAATATCAAAACAAACGCCCCGATTATTTGAATGCCATTTGGAGCATTATCAATTGGGAAGAGGTGAGCAACTTGTATGTAGCGGCACTTTAATAAAAAGTGATTTTTCCGAGCATAAAAAAAGCGACTAAGTAACTACTCAGTCGTTTTTTTGTATCAGCAAAGTGATGTATTAGCTTCCTAAAAATGCTTTGAGCAGATTACAACGATTCGTTGTTCTCAACTTCAAAATGGCTTTGTCTTTAATTTGACGAACACGCTCTCTGGTAAGGCTAAAACGGTCTCCAATATCTTCTAAGCTCAAGGCATTTTCGACACCGATACCAAAGTAATATTTAAGCACTTCGCGCTGGCGATCTGTGAGTGCACTTAGAGAACGCTCTATTTCGCAACGCAAAGAGTCATTATGTGCAATTTCATTGTCGGTAGAGGAAGCATTTGGGTTTTCTAATACATCCAAGAGGCAGTTTTCTTCGCTATCAGGGAACGGAGCATCAACTGATATATGGCGTGAAGCAACACCTAGAGTCGTTTCAATTTCTTCCGTAGGCAAGTCTAATAAGTCGGCCAATTCTTCGGTAGAAGGTTCCCGTTCAAATTCTTGTTCTAATTGAGAATAGGCTTTAATAATTTTATTCGAAAGCCCTACTTTATTAAGGGGCAAACGTACAATCCGCGATTGCTCTGCCAATGCTTGTAAAATAGACTGACGAATCCACCATACAGCATAAGAGATAAACTTAAATCCACGCGTTTCATCAAAGCGTTGGGCCGCTTTGATGAGACCGAGGTTGCCCTCGTTGATGAGGTCGCTTAGAGAAAGACCTTGATTTTGGTATTGCTTGGCAACAGAAACAACAAATCTCAAATTAGAATTCGTCAGCTTTTCAAGTGCCTTTTGGTCGCCTTGTTTGATTCGGATAGCCAACTGTACTTCTTCTTCGGGTGTAATCAAATCTACTTTTCCTATTTCTTGTAAATATTTTTCTAAGGACTGACTTTCACGATTGGTAATAGATTTCGTGATTTTAAGTTGACGCATGGACATAGTCTAGTGTGGTTGATTTTTGTTTTTGTTAAAAGTTAATTTAGCAATTGAATCATAGCGTTTTCGTATAGGATGTGGCAAATCTAAGTGGGATGAATTTAATTACCAAAAATAATTAAGGAAGAATTAACACCCTATTTTATTGCCTTATAGCGCAAAGGAGCAGTTGTTTAGATTTTTTTATCAAAAATAATTTTGATTATTGAGTCCTTTTTATATTATTGCACTGTCGCTGATAAAAAAATAGATGCTTGGCAAAAAAAACATGAAGCAAACGAAGATAATGTACACATTAGAGTTCCCCATGCGCTGCTCACCCCAAATATTGTTCGAATTTATTTCCACTCCCGTAGGTCTTCAAGAGTGGTTTGCCGATGAGGTGAATCAACGAGAGAATCAATTTAGTTTTACATGGAATGGTGCTATAGATCAGGCAGAACTTTTGGAAGAATTTGAGAATGAATATGTCCGTTTCCGTTGGGATTATTACAAGGTAAACGAATTTTTTGAATTCCGAATAGAGCAAAGCCCTATAACCAACGAAACCATCTTTAAGATTACCGATTTTGCTGAGAAAAACGACCTTAAAGATGCAGAGCGTCTTTGGAATACACAAGTCAACGACTTGAAACATCGTATAGGTAGCTAAAAGGTATTTTCCGACCGCTTTATAAAGCACTTCGACACTTTGAAGTGCTTTATTTTTTCATTGAGTTCTTAAAGAATTACTAAAAACCATGTCTCCTCAAAAAAGGATGGCATTTCATTTTATTTTCAGGCAAGTTCACCCTACATTCGCAAAGCTAATATTCAAACATCTCATGGTTCAATCAGATTATATCCACGTTCCTTATGGTCGTACCGTACACGGCGAAGAAGAAATTGAAGCAGTCGTAAACGTATTGCGCACCTCTACCCAAATGGGCAAAAATGTGCGCGAAATGGAAGAGCGAGTTGCAGCCCTATATGATAAGAAATATGGCATCATGGTCAACTCTGGTTCTTCGGCATTATACCTCGCCGCAGATTTGCTAGATTACAATAAAGGTGCCGAAATCATTACCCCTGCGCTTACCTTTTCGACCACAGTAGCCCCCCTTGTCAAAAAAGGCTGGTTACCCGCATTTGTAGATGTAGAAGAAGGCACATACAATATTGATGCCAATAAGGTAGAAGAAATGATTACGCCACAAACCAAGGCAATGGTTATTCCCAATCTTATCGGCAACCTACCCAATTGGCAACAATTGCGCGAAATCGCCGACAAGCATCAGTTATTTGTTTTGGAAGATTCTGCCGACACGCTTGGTGCCGAAATCGGAGGTGCATCATCAGGTCGTTTTACAGATATGAGTACCACCAGTTTTTATGGCTCTCACATCATCAATTGTGGCGGTAATGGCGGTATGCTTTGCGTTAATTCTGAAGCACACTTAAACAGAGGAAAACTCTTACGCAGTTGGGGTAGAAGCTCTTCACTATTCATAGAGTCGGAAAAAATAGAAAACCGTTTCAATGTAGAAATTGAAGGTATCCCTTACGATGCAAAATTTGTATTTGAAGAACCTGGCTACAATATTGAACCTTCAGAAATGGGTGCCGCATTTGGCGTGGTGCAGCTCAACAAGTTGAAACAAAACATTGATATGCGCACCGAAAACTATAATAAAATGCGCACATACTTTGCGCAATACGAAGAACATTTTATACTACCACAACAATTGCCCGATTCCCGTACTGGCTGGTTGGCTATCGCTTTGACTATTCGCGATACGGCTCCATTTATCCGTCGCGATTTGCAAATTTTCTTGGAGAAGAGAAACATCCAAACCCGCACCGTATTTACGGGCAATATTACCCGCCAACCCGGTTTCAAGAACCTAGCCTACAAAACGGCTAAAGCAGGATATCCTGAAAGTGACAAAGTAATGCGTGGCGGTATGTTGATGGCTTGTCATCATGGACTCAATAATGCTCAGATTGAGCATGTGATGGAGAGCGTGAGCAAATTTATGAAGGAGATTTAATCCATGTTACTGATTATTCTATTAATACCGTTTTGTTTGAGTAATGCAAAAAGGGCACAACTAAAAAATTTCAATCCGACAACTTGGGCTGTTTATACAGCAATTGCATTTTTGGTAGGAATAATGCTGTTCGGTTTTTTATGTGCAACAATTTTGATATTAAAATACCCTGAATTAAAAAATTTAGCTCAAAAATATGATACTGTAAGAATGAGTGCTTTCCTACAGGATAAACTTCAACTAAACGGCACCTTATATGGATTACTGATTTTATCCGGTGCTTTTGGAGGATTCTTACTCATTCGCTACCTCATTGATAAGAAACAAATCGTAAAATAAGAAAAGGCTCAAACAATGAATGTTTGAGCCTTTTTAATTTTATTCTATGCGTAAAAAAACTATTGCCAGGCACAAATAATGCCACCCATAATCGTAAAGGTAAGTGCCCAATAGCCCCAAATAATCCAAATATACTTCCAACTTTTGCGTTCGAACATTCCATTGGTAGCAACAAGTGGCAGCACGATAAACAAACTGCTGATAAAGCCATGAAAAGCACCATGTTTGAATGTTCGAAATTCATTACCATAATTATCCATCATTGTCTTGAACAAAGCCCCTACAGCAGAACTCGGGTCTTTTAACTCATCTTGATGATGCTGTAAAAGTGAGCCTACATGCATTTGGTGAATCACCAACATTTGCATAGACATAGAGAGCATCAAGGCAAACACAAAAGAAAGCCCAAAAATGAGTGGCATATTGACACCTTTCATTTTTTCTTCAGTCAAGCCAGTTTCTTTCATCCAAGCATTACCTACTACTTTGGGATGGTACCAAATAAAGCCCACTAACATTGGAACAAGCGCAGCCACCAAGATGGCAATAAAGTTCATGTGCATAAATTATATGTTTTTTGTTTAGGGTAAAGATATAAGCGATAATTGACACTTACAATAGTCACTCAAGAATTGAATACTCTTCATAACAACAAAGCTTTGATAATCATAGCTCCTGAATGACACCAAGCTACGCTCACCTCTACCCCATTCTTTTTCTTGCGAAAAGCCTTTGTGAATCTTTGTGAAAAAGCTTTGTGAGCTTAGTGTTGGTTCATCAACCACAAAAACAAAAGAAAATCACTAAGAAGGACTAAGAGGTCTGTAAAGCTTACATTGGTACCCTAAAAAAATATCCACAAATAAATGGAATTTGCGCCGATGCAATTTTCAAAATTGAACTTTGAGAGCCATTCGTCCTTTATTTTTGCGGCTCTATTTTTTGTACCACAAGTTCTGGTTTTTAAACTATTTGAATGCTCACTAAAGAAACAATGCTCAAAGCTTATCGTCTGATGATGACGGCGCAAGCTATGGCAGATATATACGAAGCAAACCGACCTATTTGTAAATATGTTCATAGCACCTCCCGTGGTCACGAAGCGATTCAATTAGCGACTGCTTTTTTGTTGGAGAAAGACGACTGGGTAAGCCCCTACTACCGCGACGAAAGTATGATGCTCGGTATGGGCTATCGTCCTTACGAAATGATGTTGCAATTATTGGCAAAAGGAGATGACCCTTTTACCGGAGGGCGGGCTTATTACAACCACCCCAATAGCCGCAGAGCCGATTTTCCAAAAATCATACACCAAAGTAGTGCTACCGGTATGCAAGTCATCCCTACTACAGGCTTGGCGCAGGGCATCAAATATCAAGAGACGCAAAAACTAAAAAACTACGAAATACCGCCTATTGTTATCTGCTCTTTGGGCGATGGCAGCGTTACAGAAGGAGAAGTCAGCGAAGCCTTCCAATTTGCCAGCTTACACCAATTACCCATTATTTATTTGGTGCAAGACAATGACTGGGGCATCTCCGTGCGCAGCGATGAAGCCAGAACGATGAATGCTTACGAATATGCCGCAGGCTTTAAAGGATTGGAACGCATAGAGGTGGATGGCAGCAATTTTGAAGATGCTTATAAGACGATGGCTTATACCATTGATTGGGTGCGCAAAGTGCGTAAGCCTATCTTGGTGAGGGCAAAAGTACCCTTGCTGGGGCATCATACATCGGGGGTACGCAAAGAATGGTACCGTACAGAAGAAGATTTGGCGAAACACTATGCCAAAGACCCTGTGGTGAAATTGCGCAAACTATTGCTGAACAAGGGTGTAAAAGAAGAGACGCTCGTACAAATAGAAGCAGAAGAAAAAAGTTTTGTAGCTGTAGAATTTGCAGCTGCTGTTGCCGCTCCCGAACCCGACCCTAGCAAGGTAAGTGAACACGTATTTACCCCCTCTCCAGTAACACAAGAAGCAGGTGTGCGCTGCCCCGAAGGAAAAGACAAAAGCATGATGGTAGACTCTGCCCTTCATGCCATTGAAGAAATTTTGCAAGAAAACCCTCATGCCCTGTTTTACGGACAAGACGTGGGTCGCCGACTGGGCGGCGTGTTTCGCGAGGCAGCTACCCTTGCCGATAAATTTGGCGATGAGCGTGTATTCAATACTGCTATCCAAGAAGCTTATATTATTGGCTCTACCGTGGGCTTGAGTGCTTTGGGACTCAAACCTATTGTGGAGGTTCAATTTGCCGATTATATCTATCCTGCCATCAATCAATTGGTAACAGAAATTAGTAAATCTTGCTACCTCAGTTGTGGCAAGTTTCCCGTGTCCTGCATTTTACGCGTACCCATTGGCGCCTATGGCGGTGGCGGTCCTTATCACAGTGGCAGCGTCGAAAGCACTTTAGCGACCATTAAGGGTATCAAAATAGCCTACCCCAGCAATGTTGCCGACATTAAGGGATTGATGAAAGCCGCCTTACTCGATGGCAACCCTGTGGTAATGCTCGAACACAAAGGACTCTATTGGAGCAAAGTATCAGGAACAGAAGAAGCCCGTATGCCCGAGCCCGATGCCGATTATGTATTGCCTTTTGGCATAGGCAATGTGGTACTCGCTGCTAGCGACGAAGCCATGGATAATGGCGAATCGCTCTGTATCATTACCTATGGTATGGGTGTGTATTGGGCCAAAAATGCCGCCAAACAATTTGAAGGGCAGGTAGAAATTATTGACTTGCGCACCATTTATCCTTGCGACGAAGAATTGGTATATCGTACCGTTCGCAAGCATGGCAAATGTATCGTACTCACCGAAGAACAATTGCGCAATTCTTTCTGCGAGGCTTTGGCAGGACGTATAGCCCAAAACTGCTTTGCCAGCTTAGATGCGCCTGTACAAACCATTGGCGCATTCGATTTGCCTGCCGTACCCATGAATATGGGATTAGAAGCAGCGATGCTGCCCAATGCCGATAAAGTGGCAGAAAGAATACAGCAATTATTGAGTTATTAATTTTCATGACACTGATATATAAGTATGCCTGCCGATTGATTTTGGCAGGCATATTTTGATCTCAAGCATATCCATCTAATACAGATAAAGCATAAAAAGTAGGTTTTGACATGAGTACTTCTACTAGAGTCTTAATCAATAAAGCCCGAGTTTGCGAACAAAATATTGACGGAACAACAATGTGCGGTTGGGTATTTTTTATTTTCAGAAGGGGAGTAGATTTTTTTTAATTCAATTTTGTTTGGGTGGGAAAGGTGGCAGCTCTTTTGCAGGCTTTGGTCTGTGCTTGGGCTTGTGTGAATTGCAAAAGTGCTTACATCTGTGTGATGGCTGTTAATATTGTCTATACGCTTTTTCATGTGCTTGTTTAATTTGGTCAGCCAATGATTTAGGTTCAACAACTTTCATGTTGTCACCGAAAGAAAGTAGTTCCATTACAAGGTCATGTGTCGGGCAAAGTTTAAGTTTAATTTTCATTTCTTTGTCATTGTCCACCAATACTTGTTGAGTGTCGTGTAATGGAAGGGTCTTGATATACTTACCTTGGAATGGGTCAAATGATAGAATGATGTCTTGCGGTTCTTCGTCATTTGGGCTAATAATACCAAAACAGTAACGGTAATTTTGTTCAATATTGTAATTGTCGGGATACTGGTATGTTTGATTGGTTATTTCAAGGTTTGTCAAACGGTCAAGTGCGAAACTCTTTATGTTATTGTCTTTGCTGTCTTTTGCCATAATATACCAACGGTTTTTAAACTCCTTCAATGCATAAGGATCTGCCAAACGTTGGCTTAATTCTTCTTCCCAAAATTTTTGATAAGTGAATTTGATTTGAAGTTTGTTTTTTATGGCATTAAGTAAACCAAATAAATTATCTGTGCCTTGGGGGCGGCGATTTTCGAGGTGCATATAAGGTGCAGCATCATTGGCAAGGCTGAGCG
>JASGCQ010000065.1 GCA_030054025.1 Phycisphaerales bacterium
GGATATGGATATATTTTTTCCTCATTTTGGACTAATTGATATTTCAAATTGGTATTATTTTAAATTCTTGGGTTTTTGTTGGGCAAATTCGTTGAGGTATATCTGAAAACAATCGCTATTGCAATAGGGCATTTCGAGGGTAAATTGCTGCCCATTGATGGGCGAATAGGCTCCGAAAAGATAGAAGTTATTGAAGCGGTGCTGATAGGGTGTGATGGGCTTGATGCCTTTTATTGTCAAGATTCTTCGTTGTATGGTCATTAGCCCGCATCGGCTTTCGTCCATCGCATAAAGATTGCTGGAGGTACAATTTGAGGCAATGTGGTCAAAAATAGTTGGTTTTTGGTGTTGATTTAAGTTGAAATTTGATTTGTCAAATGAAAGGGTAACAAGTTCTGCTGAGGAGCAACTTGTGAGCAATAATCTGATGCATATACTGAAAATGGGAGGCGACTTTTTAAGTCGCCTTTTACATTTTTTGGGACAGTATCTATCTGTTCGTTGAATCAAACAAAATAAACAGATGTATTTCTGTTTCCTAAATTGTATTCAAACTCTTTAAAACGCCCAAACGCTGAACCAGTATGTGATTCAGCGTTTGGGTATTATGAGTTCTGGAGTATTATTTACCAGAGAAAGTTGCTCCGATATATTCGCGGTTGAGGCGAGCAATGTTTTCGAGCGAGATACCTTTGGGGCATTCTGCCTCGCAAGCACCGATATTGGTACAGCTACCAAAACCTTCTTTATCCATTTGGTTGACCATGTTTACTACTCGGTCTTTGCGCTCAACATCACCTTGGGGCAATTGTGCCAAATGTGATACTTTGGCCGAAAGGAACAACATAGCCGATGCGTTAGGACAAGCCGCTACGCAGGCGCCGCAACCGATACAAGCCGCAGCTGCAAAAGCGTCATCTGCTTTTAGTTTTTCAATGGGCAATGAATTGGCATCTTGCGCGTTACCTGTATTTACAGAAACATAACCACCCGCTTGGATGATATGATCAAACGCCGAGCGATTTACCACCAAGTCTTTGATAACTGGGAAGGCATCTGCACGCCATGGTTCAACAACTATGGTATCACCATTTTTGTACTCACGCATGTGCAATTGGCAAGTAGTATTGTGTGTCCAAGGACCGTGTGCACGACCATTGATGTACATACTACACATACCACAAATACCTTCGCGGCAATCGTGATCAAAAGCAACAGGTTCTTTACCTTCTGCAATCAATTGCTCGTTCAGCACATCAAACATCTCAAGGAATGACATTTCAGAAGAAATATCCTTAACCTGATAGGTTTCGAAACGACCAGCTGTTTTTCCGTTTTTTTGTTTCCACACTTTTAGTGTGAGATTCATATTGTAGTGTTCCATACTGCTAATTTGTTTAAACAATATCCTCTAAACGTATATTGCTATGTATAAAGTTTTTTCCCAGTTTTTTTTTTAAATGTTTGTATTCCTTTGCTTGATGATAATTAGGTATTGCTATTTTAGTAGTAACAATTCTAGCATAAATATTACCCGTTATGTTAGCTCTTAATTTATCAATTGATGATAATAATTGTTTGCATGCTTGATTAATATCACTTCCTTTCATTTCAACAAAATACCCATCAATATTATCGCGTTTTGCAATAAATAAATAATCACATTTGCTTTCTTTTGGCAAGTGATTCAGCACACAATCATCTATTGTATATTGATCCACTTTTAAACCGTTATTCTTTAATTTATAGTTTGTTTTCGCACCTTTAGCTTTTCCGTAAACGGAATAAATGTTATTGCTCTGACCCAACACACAACAAGAATCCCTATTACAAGTATAATTATTAAGCGAGATCATTATGTTCTATTTCAATTAATTGATCAAACTGTTTATTCAATTCACCCGAAATACCATCTATTTTTTCTGCTTCAATCATTCCTTCTTTCCTATCCAAAATATTTTCGCAAGTACCATCTGAAAGCATCATATAAGCCGATACTTCTTCAGGGTTAATCCAATACTTCTTTTCCATTATTGCTCCTACTTCTTCACTATGATTTTGCCCTATTTGCCAGGCGTACATCATATTATTGAGTGAGGTGAGAATGTAGGGACTATGAGTTGTGAGTAATATTTGATTTTTATTTCCTTTTTCAATAAAGTGCTGAACAAGTTTATTTTGTGTTTCTGGAAACAAATTCAGTTCAGGCTCTTCAATAACTAATAAATTTTCTTTTCTAAATGTACTATTTGTTACATAGTCGAAAACAGTTAGTAAAGCTATATTTCCTTGGATTCCACTTGATGCATCGTGAATTGAAATTTCTTTACCAGCAGGCAGTAATACTAAATCGCGGCCTTCTTTATGAAGATATTTTACACCCAAAATGCTTTGGTAATTAAAAACAGTGCTTTCTTTCCTTGCTCTTTGAAATTTATTGCCAAATCGAGTAAACAATTGAGGCAAAGCCGTTCCAGTTTCAATAAGGGCAAACAATGAATCGGAAAGAGTTATTGCTAAATTTCTTTCAGAGGGAATATAGGTAAAATCAAAACTAAGACTTTCTTCAAATGAAAAATTTCGTTTTTCATCAATGTTTATATTTAAATGTTGATAACTTAGAGAGTACAATGTGGAATTATAATCAATAATAGTTTCATCGTTTAAATAAGTCCCGATTCCAACAATTCTTAGATATTCAAGAAAGTATTGAGTTTTTATATTTAAATCTGAATTGAGCTTTAAATCAAATAATTCTCTAAAAATAGTGCTGTGAATTGCAATCAATAATTTAGCCACGGTACTTTTACCTGTACCCTGATTTCCAATCAACACATTAAACCTGCCAAGCTCAAGCTCAACAGATTTAATAGGTCCAAAGTTTTTTATGACTAATTTTTCTTTCAAATCATCAAATTTTCAAATCACTATTTGTACGAACGTGCACTTGGATGAACGACATCGTAAATCAACTCTTCTTTGTGTAGTTCAAATTGGCTATCACCCTTATATTCCCAAGCCGAAACGTACATAAATTGTTCATCACGACGTTCTGCCTCTCCTTCTTCTGTTTGGTATTCTTCGCGGAAGTGACCACCACAACTTTCTTCTCTATTTAAGGCATCCATACACATCAATTCACCCAATTCAATAAAGTCGGCAACGCGATTGGCTTTATCCAATTCTGAGTTGTATTCGTTGATATCACCAGGGATACGGACATTGCTCCAGAATTCTTTTTTCAAAGCGCGAATCTCTTCGATGGCTTCTTTCAAACCTTTTTCGTTACGGGCCATACCACATTTGTCCCACATGATTTTTCCAAGACGCTTGTGCATACTTTCTACGCTCGTTGTTCCTTGAATGCTCATTAATTTGTTGATGCGATCTGCAACTACTTTTTCAGCAGCAACAAAGGCAGGATGGTCGGTAGGAATCGATTTGGTACGAATTTCGTCGGCCAAATAATTTCCAATAGTGTAAGGGATAACGAAATAACCATCGGCCAAACCTTGCATCAAAGCCGAAGCACCAAGACGGTTAGCACCATGATCGCTAAAGTTGGCCTCACCCAAGGCATACAAACCGGGTACGGTCGTCATCAATTCGTAATCTACCCATAGGCCACCCATTGTGTAATGGACAGCAGGATAAATACGCATAGGCACTTCGTAAGGGTTTTCGCCGGTAATTTTCTCATACATTTCGAAGAGGTTACCGTATTTAGAGGCAACAACTTCTTTACCCATTTTAATAATATCTGCTTCCGAAGCATTGTTCAATCCTTGCTTACCCGCTTCAATTTTCCCATAGCGTAAAATAGCTGCAGCATAATCCAAATAAACAGCTTGTTTACTTGCTCCTACGCCATAACCCGCATCACAACGCTCTTTTGCTGCACGGCTGGCCACATCACGAGGCACGAGGTTTCCAAATGCAGGGTAACGACGTTCTAAGTAATAATCTCTTTCTTCTTCTGGTATTTCGTTGGCTTTACGGGTATCGTTTTGCTTTTTCGGCACCCAGATACGGCCATCATTACGCAATGATTCTGACATCAAAGTCAATTTAGACTGATGGTCGCCCGATACAGGAATACAAGTAGGGTGAATTTGGGTAAAGCAAGGATTACCAAAGAAAGCACCTTGTTTGTGCGCTTTCCAAGCTGCCGTTACATTACTGCCCATGGCGTTGGTAGAAAGGTAGAATACGTTACCATAACCACCAGTACATAATAATACTGCGTGACCAAAATGACGCTCTAATTCTCCCGAAACTAAATTACGAGCAATAATACCGCGCGCTTTACCATCTATTTTGACGATGTCCAACATCTCGTGACGGGCATACATCGTTACATTACCCAAAGCTACTTGACGCTCCAAAGATTGGTAAGCGCCAATCAACAATTGTTGACCAGTTTGGCCCGCTGCATAGAATGTACGTTGTACTTGCGTACCACCAAAAGAACGGTTGCTTAGCAATCCACCATATTCGCGGGCAAAAGGAACACCTTGTGCCACGCATTGGTCAATGATGTTACCACTTACTTCGGCCAAACGATGAACATTGGCTTCGCGCGCACGGTAATCACCACCTTTGATGGTATCGTAGAAAAGACGGTAAACCGAGTCGCCATCATTTTGATAATTTTTTGCGGCATTGATACCCCCTTGTGCGGCAATACTGTGTGCACGGCGCGGACTATCCTGAAAACAAAAAGCTTTTACTTTATAACCAAGCTCGCCCAAAGAGGCAGCAGCAGAGGCTCCAGCAAGACCTGTACCAACAACAATAATTTCAATACTACGTTTATTGGCAGGGTTTACTAGTTTACAAGTTGATTTATATTTTTCCCATTTGGTTGCTAATTCACCTGCGGGTATTCTATTATTAAGTGGCATATTCTGAAATATTTATCAAAAAAATCTGTTCAAAAAAATAATGTTCTTCTTTCTATCCTAAAAGAATGTTGAAATGAAAGGCAATAGGCATCAATGCAAAAACCAAACAAACAATGATGGAAAATACAATACCTATATTGCTAATCATTTGCTTGTATCGAGAGGTTCCCATTCCAAGTGTTTGGAAAGCAGAATAAAAACCGTGTACCAAATGGAAACAAAGGGAAGCACAGCCTAAAACATACAAAGCAACAACGATTGGATTTTCAAAAACCAAAGCCATTTTCTCATACAGGTCTATTTCTTCACCAGTCATAAATTGGTTGGCGCGATTAGGAATCCAGAAATGAGCAGTATGCATAATTAAAAACAACAAAATCAATGTACCCAAAAGACCCATAGAACGGCTATACCATTTGCTCGTAGCATTTCCTGCATTTACAGCATAACGACCTGCCGAACGTTTCTTTTTGTTTTGAGACCAAAGCATCAAACCTTGAATGATGTGCAATGCGAAACCCAAAATAAGTCCTATTTCTAAAATTCTAGTTAAAGGGTTTGTACCCATAAAATGAGCTCCGGCCAAAAACTTCTCTTTCCCATCGGGCAAGAAAATTTGAGCGTTCAAGTACATGTGTACTATTAGGAATAAAATTAAAAACAAGCCGGTAAACGCCATTACCAATTTTTTACCGACAGAAGAGGTGAAATGTTGCTTCCAAGTCATAATGCTGAAAAGTACTTTTGTAACAGATTTGTGAAATTTTGGCAAATATAGCCCTTGCCTTTGGTATTATCAAGCAAAAAAAGCTAACTAGGCGCATATAAACATATTGTTATTTCATATCTTGCTTTTGGTATTTGAATCGGCATTTTACCGAGCTTTCCGTACTTTTGTTGACCAATTTCCATTCTAAATCATAGAACTATCATGTATCCCGATTTTCAATATGTTTTTCAAAATATTTTCCATACTGCGATGCCCGAATGGCTTGGGATTTTCAAGACTTTCGGCTTTTTGATGGCATTGGCATTTATCGCTGGACTGATGGCAATGAGTACCGAAATGAAAAGAAAAGAAAAATTGGGTGTGCTACAGCCCATAGAAGGTGATATAGAATATATTGACCCCAATTCCAAACAAAAAATCAAACGAAAAGGACTGATTTATCCACACGAAAGAGTCAGTACGATATTGATGATTGCAGCTATCGGTGGCTTGGTAGGTGCTAAAATTTTCAATGCGTTAGAAACTTGGGAGTATTTTATTCAAGACCCTATTGATAGTCTTTTTTCGCGCAGCGGATTGACATTTTACGGTGGTTTGATTTTGGCAACGGCAGCACTTTATTTTTATGCACGCAAAATCAAAATTCCTTTTGCCGTATTGTGCGATACTGCGGCACCTGCTTTGATATTAGCTTATGGTATTGGTCGTTTGGGTTGCCATTTTTCGGGCGATGGCGATTGGGGTATCTTTAATAGTGCTTATGTTTCCGATATGGGAGGTGTTTTGAAATCTGCCAGTATAGACGGATTCAAACAGATGTTGCAAACATTTCCCGAATGGTTTATGCGCTATGGCGATGTAAAAAATATGAGTGAGCTTTCTGCCATTCCTCATGCTTATGTACCCGCACCATCATGGTTGCCCGATTGGTTTTTAGGAATGAATTATGCGCATAACGTGAATAATGAAGGTGTAGGCATTGCAGCTTGTACGGGCAATTATTGTTCGGTATTACCTGTCAGCGTTTTCCCTACTGCACTATATGAAGCTCTAGTGTGTATCGGTTTATTATTTCCTTTTCTTTGGTCTTTACGAAAACGTTTTTCGCAACCGCTGCATTTGTTTGGAGTCTATCTCATTGTAAATGGTTTGGAAAGATTTATGATAGAAAAAATCAGAGTCAATTATAAATATGATTGGGGCATTATACATCCTACTCAAGCCGAGATTATTTCCACTTGTTTAGTTATTATCGGCGTAGGTATTCTTGTGTTCTACAAGTATAAAAACGCACCCATTAAAATGGAAAACTAAGTACGGAAAGTGTAATACCATACCTAGTCTTTTAATTTAGGGTTAATAGACAAAATAGTTGATAAAAACTACTGTAATCCTTTATGGTATTAGCTTTGAGGACACTCAAAGGTTATGAATAAAAAACTGCTTTTTCTGTGGGAGCAAAATTGTCCTAAAATTTGGCTTTCAAAACAAGATTCAACGATATAAATATGGTGTTTGCCATCGGGTTTTTCAAGGCGGACAAAGAATTGACAAAAAAATCCTTTGGCGTTCTTATACTTTTGGTAAGCAAACATATAGCCAATTAGCGGAGCGATATGGTTGCTCTGCCAAAACCATTCAGCGAAAAATTGATAACGATACACCGCCCCTAAACAATACCTTTTTTCGTCGAGCATCTTTCGTATCCCTCTGCAAGTTGCTCCCCAGCAGAGCTTGCTTCCGTTTCGGAAAGACAAAGTAAAGATTTTGCACTCAACTCAAAAAACATCCATTGCCCTAAAAAAACACCAACTATTTTGTCCATTACGCCCCTAAATGCACTACTTTATTATGCAAGACGATGTATGTATCTACACCGTCTTGCAGTATTAGAGGAATGATAGTTGTATTAATTTTGAAGTAGCTTGTACGCTACCTATATTTTTATCTCAATAAAGTCACGTTCCCGTTATAATGTTCACTTACGCCATTGCTAAATGAAACTTGAAACATATAGACATAGACACCCAATGGCATTGCCTGACCTTTATAGGTTCCATCCCATCCACGACCTTCTAGTTTGTCGCTTTCGAAAATCAACTGACCCCATCGGTCAAATATTTTCATATTGAAGGAGACAGTGGATTTTGATAATAAATTACGAGGTAAGAAATAAGCATCCTCGTTCGATCCTGAACTCGGTATAAATGCGTTGGGTATATCCAAATAGCAAGCCTTAGTTACTTCTATACTATCGGCAGCCATACAACGCCAGTTTTGAGCCTTTAATGAATAGATGCCTTCATGCCTTACTTGTATTGTGGCCGTAGTATCTCCAGTACTCCAAGTATATTTGTCAACAGGCACAGAGTGAAGGTTTCTTAATGTTAAGGCTACATTGCCTGGGCATATTCCTGTATCTCTTCCGAGATTCACATTGGGTATTGCTTTTACATCAATTAAGATACCACTACTGATTCCTGGACACGCAGGGTAAGTTCCTTTAAGCTGCACATTAAATATACCAGCTTGTACAAATGCATGACGTACTTGCAAACTATTATAAGCAGGGTCTCCGTCTCCAAAATCCCATGTAAGACTACTATAGCCTGCTGTTGCATTACCGCTGAAGTCTATCTTTTCGCCTTGGCAAATCATTTTTTCGTTTACACTGATACTCAAAATTGGTTGTTTGAATACCTCTACAATCTTTGTTGTACTATCTTGACATCCATTGATATTATTGACCAGCAATTTTATACTATAAGTATTGCGTGCATTTGCATAGCTATGAGTTGTATTGCTGTCTGTGCTGTATGCGCCATCTCCAAAATCCCAAAAAGACTTATAACTGCCGCTTGATGAGCTTGTAGAAAGATTGTTTAAAGCAAGCAATTCGGTACTGCATAGAGAGTCTTTAGACAGTGTAAAAGCAGCTTTAGACTCGCTTATCTCCACATCTAATTTTGTGCGATCACTTTCGCAACCATTTTCCGTTTGAGAAACATAATAGCTCTTAATGCCCGCAGGAAAATTTGCCGGAGTTGGTGTAGTGGTATATTGAGTACCTGCTGTAGCAGCATCATACCATTTCAAGTTTAGCCCAGTGGCAGTCAAAGCTTGAGTGATTACACCTTTGCAATAAATAATATTTTTGACTACGGGAGCTTTCGGTTTTCTGGTCACAATAACGCCTATCCTTGCTCGGGGCGTTTCGCAACCCACTGAATTTGTTTGGCTCACCCAATAACTAGTGGTATCAAAATCTATTGCTTTGCCAATAGGGAATGCAGTACTTGGCGTGGGAGCAGTAGCACTTGCTACACCACCCGCAGCCGATGGATACCAATTAAGTGTGGCACCCGTAGCGGCTCCTGCACTCAGTGCTGATGGGGCTGTTCCTTCACAATAACGAATGGGTGTTGTAACCGAAGGAGGTATTGAAAAGCTAATAGTATCTACATATAATGTCATTATTTGCGTATCGCAGTTAGAGATACCCGTAGCTATATAAGTTTTTGGACCCCATACGGTAAGTTCAACAGAATCCCCGAAAACTGCTCCTTCAGGATAGACTACAGATCCTGTCACCGTAGGTATGGTGCCTCCAACAGGTATTTGGGTAGAGGAGCCTTTTGCCACTAAGTAGGTACCCGGAGTCCATATCCATTTATACTGCCCACCGTTGAAGATATTCAAAGGAACTTTTTTGCCAGGACAGACCCTAAAAGTTGTGTAAGGAGCATAAGGAGTTCCTGTCGAACCGAATTGAGGAGCAGTTTCGTTCAATGCGGAATCTAAATCCTGTTCTTTTAAGACATAAGCATAAGCTAAAGTAGTAGATTGTCCAGCAGCTAAGGTGCCAATATTATATACAACACCAATGCCCACATCATTATTGAGTGCCGATGCACCAACGTTAATGGTATAGGCTGCCGCAGCTCCCGAATGGTTATAAATATCATTTAGTGCAGCAGTCGGAGTCAATCCGCTTCCAGTACAGATATAGCTTTTGGCTCTACAATCTTTAGTGCCTAAACCCAAATAGGCATTAAAATTTTGTCCAATTGCTTTTACCAAGCATTTTGTTGAAAGGGCATTGGGTTGGTAAACAATATAGTTGTTTGTAAAATAGCCGCTAATTGTAGTGCCTGGTGTTACAGCTTCATTATCTGGGTCAAGCGTTCTGTTATAATAAATATCGGTGATGTCCGTAGCTCCAATATTTTCTAATAATATTTTTCCGACAAAGTAGAGTTTATCTTTTCTCAATACAGTAGTTTGTGTAATCCGTAAATTACCTTTCGAGCCTTGCCATATCTGAGTGGTAACACCCCCAGCACTTATGCAGGATATGTTTGCACCTATCAAGCCCGAGGTCATAGATGTTGATCCTGAGCCTCTCCAAGCATCAGATTTTGGAGTGCTATTCATTTGAATACTCCAACCTTCTTGGGGGTATCCAGGTAGATAATAATCGCCGATATAATCTGGTCGGCCGGGGCTGCTGACACCCCAACCGTCTTTGTCAGGGTCGGCAACAAAGCCTAATGCTCTACCGGTAGCACCTACGCCTGGTATGCGTCCATGATAACCCACAGGTGCATCATTATTGCTGCCGTAGGCACCATTTGGGGCAACGCCAATTTCTACATAATCGGCTTTTAAAAAACATTCTCCGCCTACGCATTGTGCATTTGATTGGGCAGCAAAAAATAAAAGGGATAGCGATGCTAGCCACTGAAAAATGTTGGCTTTTGTTTTCATGGTCTTTTGTTTTATAAGGTAATAGGAGGGGTATGGGTATTAGTCTTTTGTAAACGATGTTTGATAAATACTTTCATTGCTCGAATCGGTATAGATATCAATTGAGTATTTCCCTTTTTTCAAGAACGCAATATTCCAATCGGAGATGTACACATTACTCAATTCAGTATTTCGCCATGTATAAACGACCTTATTCGATTCATCTTTTATAGTTGCCCAAAATAGTCGTGGATCTGCCGTGCTGACGGTAAAATGAATATCGGTGCTGGGATGTAATGGAGAGAGAGAATAATTAATACTGATGCTTTCTTGTGCAGTTATTTTATAACTAAAATAACCATGTTGTCCATCGAAAGATTTAGCTATTGTTTCATTTTTAGAAGTAAGGGATACTTCTTGCGCATCAGCATAAATTTGGAACCCCAAAAAGATTCCGAGTGTAACAATTATTTTTTTCATGAGGGATAGGGTTTAATAAGGGCATATAATAGGGGTATAATAAGTAAGACGTAGAAGGTGTAAATTTGGTTGGGTTATTTTATTATAAACCCCTTACTTATTAAGCATATTTGCTTGAAAAAAGTAAAAACAAAAAAGGCCTGCATGAAATATGCAGACCTTTGTTAATTGGTTTAAGTGCTCTTAACGCTTACGACTTTACTTCTTCAAATTCAGCATCAGTAACATCATTAGACCCAGATGCTTGTTCGTCAGTGCCTTGAGCTGCTCCTTCTGCATTTTGCTGTGCTGCATAAATATGCTGACTAGCTGCTTGCCATGCTGCATTCAGTTCTTCTGAAGCAGTATCTATTCCAGCTATATCTTCATTTTTGTGAGCTTCTTTTAATTTTGCAATAGCAGTTTCGATAGTTGCTTTTTCTGAAGCTGGAACTTTATCGCCATATTCTTTCAATTGCTTTTCAGAATTGAAAATAAGGCCGTCTGCCATGTTTAATTTTTCAACACGCTCGCGCAAAGCCTTGTCAGAATCTTCATTGGCTTTAGCATCATTTTTCATACGTTCAATCTCTTCTTTACTCAAGCCGCTACCAGCTTCAATACGGATATTTTGTTGTTTTCCGGTTCCTTTGTCTTTCGCTGTAACGTGCAAGATACCATTCGCATCAATATCGAATGTAACTTCTACTTGAGGTATTCCTCGAGGAGCTGGTGGAATCCCATCTAAAATAAATCGGCCGAGCGATTTATTTAAATTTGCCATTGGGCGTTCGCCTTGTAACACATTAATCTCTACGCTAGGTTGGTTATCTGCCGCAGTAGAGAATGTTTCACTTTTTTTGGTAGGGATTGTTGTATTTGATTCAATTAATCTTGTCATAACGCCACCATAAGTTTCGATACCAAACGAAAGTGGTGTAACATCAAGTAAAAGAACATCTTTTACATCACCACTTAGTACACCGCCTTGGATAGCAGCACCCACAGCAACGACTTCATCAGGGTTTACACTTTTATTGGGTTTTTTACCGAAAAATTTTTCAACCACTTCTTGTATTTTCGGAATTCGGGTAGATCCACCTACCAAAATAATTTCGTCGATGTCATTTTTAGATAATCCTGCATCTTTTAGTGCTTTCTGGCATGGTTCGAGAGTACGTTGTACCAAAGAATCTGCTAACTGTTCAAATTTTGCGCGACTCATTTTACGAACCAAATGTTTTGGAGCGCCATCTACTGCGGTGATGTAGGGCAAATTGATTTCTGTTTCTTGAGAAGAAGATAATTCGATTTTAGCTTTTTCTGCTGCTTCTTTCAGGCGTTGCCAAGCCATTGGGTCTTTGCGCAAATCTACTGCTTCATCTGCCTTAAACTCATCTGCCAACCAATCCATGATTACTTTATCAAAATCGTCTCCGCCTAGATGGGTATCACCATTTGTAGATTTAACTTCAAAAACACCATCACCTAGTTCCAAAATGGATATGTCAAATGTTCCTCCACCAAGGTCGAATACAGCAATTTTACTGTCTTTATGTTGCTTGTCTAAGCCATAAGCCAGAGCTGCTGCTGTAGGTTCATTAATGATACGGCGTACATTAAGTCCAGCAATTTCGCCGGCTTCTTTAGTTGCTTGGCGTTGAGCGTCATTAAAATAAGCTGGTACTGTAATCACAGCCTCTGTAACCTCTTGGCCTAAAAATTCTTCAGCAGTTTTCTTCATTTTTTGAAGAATCATTGCGGAAATTTCTTGTGGGGTATAAGGGCGGCCATCAATATCTACGCGTGGAGTATTGTTATCGCCTTTTATGAGTTTATACGAATTGTGTGACATTTCATTACCTACCTCATCAAATCTGCGTCCCATAAAACGTTTTATAGACATGATTGTATTTGTAGGATTTGTGATAGCCTGGCGCTTTGCAGGATCTCCAACCTTACGTTCTCCATTCTTCAAAAATGCCACAATTGATGGCGTGGTACGGCGACCTTCGTCATTTGCGATCACGACAGGTTCGCTCCCTTCCATTACAGCAACACAAGAGTTTGTTGTTCCGAGGTCTATTCCTATTATTTTTCCCATAATTTAATTTGTTTTTCAATGTTGTAATTCAATGATTGTGCCAAAGCACCTATTTAAGAAATAATGTCAGCAATATACTGACAGTGCCTTAGTGGAGGCTGTTTGTATGTAAAATTGACAAAATGGTGATCATAAAAAAACCAGCTACAAGTTGTAGCTGGTTTTTTAAAACTGAAATTATCAGAGATTATTTTTTCAAGTTAGGGAATGGAGGAGGTACAGTTATTGGACCTTCTTCACCTTCTGTAGCAGAGCGCATCATTACTGAATTAGCATCGCCGCTTTGTCCGTATTGGAAGATAAAACGACCACGGTCAACACCATTCTTTTCGCTCATGTACTCAATGATTGCGTTTACGCGATCCCAAGAACGTTGTTGTTGAATTTTGCTTCCGTTACCGTTACCGATTACTACTACTTTACAAGTAGGGTTAGATTGCATTTGAGCAGCCACAACCGCTAATTGAGATTGGGTAGAAGGTTTGATTTTGCTAGAGTTGGCATCAAATACAATGATAGAAGCAGGGATGTTTGAGCATGTTTGAACTGCACCAGTACATTTAGGGTTACAAGGGCAATTACCAACACCATCAGCATCAACTGGTTGACACTCAGTAGGGGTAATCAATTGTTTATCCATGTAATCAGGAACACCATCTCCGTCAGTATCCAAAGGACAACCATGAGCATCAACTGCAACGCCCGCTGGAGTACTAGGACATTTGTCTAATTGATCTGGAACGCCATCAGCATCAGCATCAGCCAAATTTGGATCAGGTAATAGCATGTGGCGTGGAGTATTCAACTCTGTATATGCGTAATCCAATGGGTTCAACCAATATAATGGTTCAACGCTTCTGCTGTTGCGACCAATGTTGTAGTTCAAACCTACAGAGAAGAAGCTGAGGGCATCAGTACGTTGTGATATTACTGGTTCTTTAACGGTGTGTTCAGCCCAACGGTGACCATCCAACAAATCATCACCGTCACCCAATGGCAAAGCCATGCGCTCTTCTAGAGCTAAATTCCAATGTTTTGCCAAACGAATTTGCATACCCAAACCCATAGTACCATACACCATGAATTTCTTTTTGCCAAAAATACTTGCACGACGAACTGATTGCTCACTTTCAGCACTAGTTTCATAAGTATCATCCATCATGTCGCGTAGTTCTTTGCGAACTTTATTTCTGTCTGCATAACTGATTTGACCATTATTAGATTTGAAGTACTTATCATAGATGGTTGCAAACTGACTTGAATATGATTTGTAACTGCCGTCTAAAGCATTTACCCAAGCTTGGTAAGCGATTCCAGACAAACCAACAAAACCGTAGAAAGATACACCAGTCTTAGCTCTGTGAAAACGAATATTATTCGTAGAACCAATCAAATCTAAGTTTAATTGATGCACTTCAGTACGGTAGTTATAGAAAACCTGATCAAGGCTTGAACCGTTACCAGCTTGACCCACATAGAATCTATTCCAAGCAGTATTATTTGCATAACCTAACGAAGGCTGCCAATCCAATCCTTTAGCGATACCGTAGTTATAATCTGCACGAACAGAAAATACATATCCTAACGACTTGCGAACATGGAAGCCTAAACCATAAGTTCCGCCGTTCCACAACATTAGTGATGGGACATCTCCTGAAACGTTGTACTGACCAAACTTAACGCCAACTTCCCACATATTGCGCGGTTTAGCAGCGAAAGCATACTGATTAGCCATGAATTTTTTTTGTTGTTTCATACGATTACGAGGAACATAGGTTGTATCCATATAATCGTAATTATAACCACGGTAGGTCATATCACGCCCGCTCCAACCTTTTGCAGTGGTTGAGCTTGACTCTTGTGCAAAAGCCGGTTGTACGGCAATAGCAGCTATAACGCCCGCTAATAATACGTACTTTTTGTTAATCATAATTAGTGTATTTAAATTAAAATAGTTAGTGACCAAGTAAAAAATCTTACGCAAAAGTAGTATATTTATTGAAAAACAAAAAAAATATTCCTTTTAAAAAATTTCTTTAGCAAAATCAAAATTTATGCCATAAATTAACATACTGCTTATGTAAATACTTTTAGCACCGTTGTAAAGTAATTGATTTGCTTACTACAACTTTGGTAGTCAAATAGTTATTGGCTCTGTTTATATAAAGTCTAATTTTAACGCTTCAAGAGAATTTTAAATTTGAAAATATTGTTGCCCGACATGATTCAAAATTAGGGTATTTGCTACCTTGAAAGCGTTGCTATTGTTCAAAAGTTGATAGTGATTTGAAAACAGGGGGGTGCTTTTTTGAGGTTCATCTGCTTGAGCTTACCCCGACATAACTCAAGCCCAGTCTCTACTTCACGAATGGAGGTACACCTTGCAAAAATGCAATACCGCAGGGTAGTAAGATGGTTTTTGAAACTTAGCTTTTTTGGGAAGCGTCGGCATAGTGCGTCGTGCAGCTTGTATTAAACGGTCATCTATCAAAGAAAGCGTTTGGGTAAATATCGGCTGTCCGACATAATCGCTACTTTTGTTCCTATCAATGTTGTTTGTTTAGTTGCAGCAAAACTGGGAAAAGGTGATCCAATAGCCACCCTTATTGTGAAATTTATCTCGGACAATAGTAATTTGGGTTCTACTTCGTTTCTTATGGGTAAAGGTTTAGTTTACCATGATAAAACAGGATAG